>WGAK01000276.1 GCA_015494815.1 Anaerolineales bacterium
GGCTGGCCGCGGGCTTCGCGGGGGCCATCCTGGTGGCCGCGCTGCTGTGGGCCTGGCGCGGCCGCCCGCGCGCTCGCGGCACCGGTCGGCCGACGCGGAGCCCGTCCCCCACCCCCACGGCCTGGGGCCACCTGGAGCCACTGCCCCCCCTGGAGCCCGACTGGCCCACGCCCCCCGCGGTCGCGCTGACCCACGCCGAGGTCATCCTGGGCTCGGACCCGGCCCAGGCCCAGGTGGTCTTGCCCGACCGCTCGGTGAGCCCCCGCCACGCGCGCGTGTGGCGCACGCCCGAGGGCCGGGTGTTCGTGGCGGACCTGCATTCATTGGCCGGCACCTGGGTCAACTACGCGCCCGTAGGCGCGCAAGGCACGGCCTTGGAGCCCGGCGATGTGCTGCATGTGGGCCGCCTGGGCTACCGCTTCGTCGCCCCGCCGGAGGCCACGCCATGAGCCCGCGGCCGCCGCGGCGGCGCACGGTGGAAGCCATCATCTTGCGGCTGTGGGATGTGGGAGAGGCCGACCGCATGCTCTCCCTCTACAGCCGCGAAGAGGGCAAAGGCCGGGCCCTGGCCAAGGGCGTGCGCCGGGCGGTTTCGCGGCGGGCCGGGCACCTGCAGCCCTTGAACCGGGTGCGCCTGCTGCTGGCCCACGCCCGCCAGGCGCCCATCGTGGCCCAGGCCGAAACGGTCGAGGCCTTCCCCTCGCTGAGGCAGGATGTCACCCGCTATGCCTATGCCACCCATCTGGCCGAATTGGTCGAGCGCTTCGTGTGGGAGGGGGAGCACTATCCGGGCCTGTTCACCGCGCTGCGGGATGCGCTCTACGGCGTGGCGACCGCGGCGCAGCCCGACTGGCCGGTGCGCCACTTCGAGTTGCACCTGCTGCGCCTGGTGGGCTTTCAGCCCGAGTTGCAGCATTGCACGGTGTGCGGGGCCCGCATCCAACCCCAGGACCAGTTCTTCTCGCCTGCGCACGGCGGGGTGGTGTGCCCCCGCTGTCGGTCCCAGGCGCCCAACGCGCGGCCGGTGACCATGCGCAGCCTCAAATTCCTGCGCCATCTGCAGCGCTCCCCGTGGCGGGTGGCCCGGCAGGTCGTGCCGCCCGCAGCGGTGCGCCGCGATATCGAAGGGCTGTTGCAGGCTTATCTGACCTTCGTGTTGGAACACCCCTTGCGGGGCGTCCGGGTGCAGCAGCAATTACGGAACGAAACTCGTCAGAAGTAGCGCGTGACGCGCCATTTTGAGCCGAAATACATCACTTCGCCCCCTCTAAACACGCCACTCTGACAGACCCGCGCCACCATTGACAGTCAAATCGCATCATGCTATGCTATAAGTACGGATGCCCTGTCGGCGGCCTCAAATCATGCCGGGGCGGCCGGGGGTTATCCGTTCCATCCACCATATCGGGAGAGCGCCCCGCGAGGGGCTCGGCCGGCGCGTCATCCGGCCCAGGCGCGTGACACCTGCTCGACGCTCTCCCAGGCATAGGTTGCGACAATTCCATATCCCCTGGTACGGAGGTCCATCATGAAGGCGCGTGAAGGGCTTCGTTGGTCGCGTTATCAAGCCGTCACCATTTATAATGTTGCTCGCCTGCCGCAATGGCAACGGTTGCCGGCCGACTTGCGGGAGGCCGTGGAGGTCACGGCCCGCGTGCTCCCCTTCCGCACCAACATGTATGTGGTGGAGCATCTCATTGACTGGGAGCGCGTGCCCGACGACCCCATCTTCCAGTTGACCTTCCCGCAGCCGGGCATGCTGGACCCGGACGACTTCGCGGCCATGCGGGATTTGTTGCGCCGCGGCGCGTCGCGGGCCGAAATCTCGGCCAAGGCCAACGAAATTCGCTTCAAACTCAACCCGCACCCGGCCGGGCAAACCACCCACAATGTGCCCTACCTCGACGGGGAACGCTTGTGGGGCATGCAACACAAGTACCGGGAGACCGTGCTGTTCTTCCCGGCCCAGGGCCAGACCTGTCACGCCTATTGCACCTACTGCTTCCGCTGGGCGCAATTCGTGGGCATTCAGGAACTCAAGTTCGAGTCGCGCCAGGTGGACAAACTGGTGGCCTACCTGCGGCGGCATCCCTTCGTCACCGATGTGCTGTTCACCGGCGGCGACCCGATGGTCATGAAGGCCAGGGCCCTGCGACAGTACATCGAGCCGCTGTTGCAGCCCGGCCTGGAGCATGTGCGCAACATCCGCATCGGCACCAAGGCCCTGGCCTACTGGCCGCACCGCTTCGTGAGCGACCCCGACGCGGACGAAGTGCTGCGCCTGTTCGAGCGCGTGATCCAGGCCAGGAAGCACCTGGCGTTCATGGCCCACTTCACCCACCCCCACGAGTTGCGCACCGCGGTGGTACGCGAGGCCATCCGCCGGGTGCGGGCGACCGGCGCGGAAATTCGCATGCAGGCGCCCATCGTGCATCCCATCAACGACGACGCCGAGGTGTGGGCCACGCTGTGGCGCGAAGGCGTGCGCCTGGGCATGATTCCTTACTACATGTTCGTCGAGCGCGATACCGGCCCCAAGAACTACTTCGAGGTGCCGCTGGTGCGGGCCCAGGCCATCTTCGCGCAGGCGGTACAGCAGGTGTCGGGGTTGGCCCGCACGGTACGCGGGCCCTCGATGTCGGCCTGGCCGGGCAAGGTGCGGGTTCTGGGCACCGCGACAATTCGGGGCGAAAAAGTGATGGTGCTGGACTTCCTCCAGGCCCGCAACCCCGCCTGGGTGGGGCGCCCCTTCTTCGCCCAATACGACCCGCAGGCCACCTGGCTGGACCAACTGCGCCCGGCCTTCGGCGAAGCGCAGTTCTTCTTCGAGCGCGAAGAGCCCATCCGCTGGTGGGAAGTGGAAACCGCGGCCGAGTGGCTGCCGCGGCGCGAGGCCGAACCCGCGACGGTCTGAAGCCGCCCCACGGCACGCGACAGGCCCCCGCCGGAGCGGGGGCCTGTTTGGATGGTTCGCCCTCGGCCGCGCGAGCCTTCACGCGGGCCGCAGCACCTCCATACCGCCCATGTAAGGCCGCAGCACTTCGGGGATGACCACACTGCCGTCGGCTTGCTGGTAGGTCTCCAGGATGGCGATGAGGGTGCGCGGCAGGCCCAGGCCCGAGCCGTTCAGCGTGTGCACGAAGCGCGGCCGCCCGCCCGCCTTGGGCCGATAGCGAATGTTGGCCCTCCGAGCCTGGAAGTCGCCCACATTGGACACCGACGAGACCTCCAGCCACTCGCCGCTGCCGGGCGCCCAAACTTCCAGGTCATAGGTCTTGCGGGCCGCGAAGCCCAGGTCGCCCGTGCACAACTGCACCACCCGGTAGGTGAGGCCCAGCAGGCGCAGGGTTTCTTCCGCGTCGGCCAGCATGGCCTCCAGTTCCCGGTCCGAAGTGTCGGGATGCACGAACTTGTACATCTCGACCTTGTCGAACTGATGCCCGCGTTTGATGCCCCGCACATCCTTGCCCGCGCTCATCTTCTCCCGCCGAAAGCAGGGCGTGTACGCGGTGTAGTACAGGGGCAAATCCTCCTCGGCCAGGATTTCGTCCATGTGCAGCCCTGTGAGGGGGACTTCCGCGGTGGGCACCCACCAGAAGTCCTCCTCCGCGTCGTGGTAGAGATTGTCGCGGAACTTGGGCAGTTGCCCCGAGGCGAAGACCACCCGCTCGCGCACCATGAAGGGCGGGTATTGCTCCACATAGCCCTGCCGGATGTGCAAGTCCAACATCCACTGGATGAGGGCCCGCTGCAGGCGCGCGCCCGCGCCCCGCAGCACATAGAAGCGCGACCCGCTGAGTTTCACCCCCCGGTCGAAATCGAGGATGCCCAGGGCCGGGCCCAGGTCCCAATGGGGCTGGGGCGTGAAGTCGAAGGTGGGCTTTTCGCCCACGGTGCGCACCACTACATTGTCGTGCTCGTCCGCGCCCAGGGGCACATCGTCGGCCGGCAGGTTGGGCATCCAGGCCAGTTGTTCGTGCAGGCGGTCTTCGACCGCGCGCAGGCGCTGCTCCAGGGCTTTGAGTTCGTCGCCCAAAGTGCGCATGGCCGCGATTTTGGCCGCGCGCGCGTCGGGGTCCGTCATGCGCGGGATTTCCTTGGACACCCGGTTGCGCTCGGCCCGCATGGCTTCCACCTGCTTGAGCAACGCCCGACGCTGGGCGTCCAGTTCCAGCACCTGATCGACCAGGGCCGGGTCCTCGCCCCGTTTGCGCAGGCCCTCTTTGACCAGGTCGGGTTGACGCCGAATGAGGTTCAAATCCAGCATGAGCCTCCTCCTGGGGCGCGGGTCAGGGTAATCGCACGAAGTTCAGCACCACCACATTGCGGTCGCAATCCGCGTGGGTGTCGAAGAAGATAGGGTCCGAAAGCGCGTAGCCGTTGATGTCCACCAACTGCGCGTACACGGCCTGGCTGGAGTCCACGGGCTGCGCGGCCAGTTGCACCTCGAAGCCCGCGGGGCCGAATTGGGCCGCCATGCCCACCAGCGCCAGTTGGTCCACGGGCTGGCCGTTGAGCAGGCCGCGCACCAGCACGAACAGGGGCGGGTCCGCGGCCACGGGCGCGCCGTCGGCCTCCAACACCTGGCCGCCTACGCTCAGCCAGTTGCACCCGGCTTCGGGATGGAACACGCGGCTGCTCTGATAGGCCGGCGTGCCTTCTTGCGCGCCAAAGCGGGGCAGCGGCGTCGCGGTGGGGCCGGGTGCGGTTGCCACCACCGTGGGCGTGGTGCCCGGCAGCAAGGTAGGCGTGACCGTGGGCGGGATGGTCGCGGTCGGGGTGTGCGTGGGCGTGAAGGTGGCCGTGGCGGTCGGGGTGTTGGTCGCGGTCGGCGTCCAGGTGGGCGGCAGCAAGGGCGGCGTGGGCGTCGGCGGGATTTCGATGGTGGGCGGCAAAGTCGGCGGCGGGAAGGGGTTGAAGCCCGCGTAGGGGTTCACCATCAGCACCGTGCAACCGCCCACCGTGCACAGGGTCCCAACCAGAAACAACGCGCCGAAAAGCCAAAACAGCGCGGTCTTGTTCTCGCGGCCCGCGCCGCGTCGTCGGGTTCGCTTGGCCATGCACCACCTCCGGGTGAGGATGACGCCGGGTCAGGGCGCGAGGGGTGGCGCTTGAGGCGTGACCAGAATCTCGATGCGCGCCGCGGCCCGGGCCTGGGCCAGCCACGCCTCGACCGCTCGGGCCTGCAGCACACGCACCGCCCACGGCGCGTAGGGCCCGTCGTCGGTGCGGTCTTCGACATAAACGATGAAGAAGCCCTGCTCGGCGGCCACCACATCACTGTACTGGCCGGGCTCCAGCGCGAAGGCCGCGTCTTCCACTTCGGGGGCCCACAGCACCCCCCGGGGGAACCAACCCAGGTCGCCCTGCCCCCCGGGGTGATACTGCCGGGCCAGCACCCGAAACTCGCTCCCGGCTTGCAAATATTGTAACACGGCCTGGGCTTCGGCCTGGGTGGGCACCTGGATGATGCGGGCCTTGACTTGCGGGCCGTAGGTGGGGGCCTCCGCGGCGATGGCATCGCGCATGCGGGCCGCGGCCATGTCCAGGGCCAGCGCGCGGGCAAAGGTCTCGGGGGTGAACCCGTTGGCCTGCAGATACGCGTCCCACGCCTCGGGCCCACCGCGCGCGGCGCGCAGGTCCTCCAGCCGCGCGTCTACCTCCGCGGGCCCGGGGAACAGGCCCTGTTCGCGCGCGGCCTGGGCCAGCAGCAGGCGTTCCACCAGCGCGTCCAGGGCCTGCGGTCCCGCCTGGGCCGGGGTCAGGTCCAGGCCCAGGGTTTCGGCCGCGGCCAGGGCCCGCCGGGTCTCGGCCACCCATTCGGCCACCAGGATGGCCTCGCCGTTGACCCGCGCGGCCACGGGCTCAGGCGTGGCCGAGGGTGTGACCGTCGCGGTGGGCGAGGCCGCCGCGGTGGCGCTGGGCTGCGGCGGCGGGATGGACGGCAACGGCGTGGTCCGCGAGCCGCGGCCGCACGCCGCGACGGCCCATGCCAACACCACCCACACCAACCGCCGCACGACACCGCGTCCCACGGGTCACTCCTGCGGCTTGGGTCGGGCCGCCAGGGTCACGGGAATTTCCAGGCGCTCGCCCTCGCGCAGCACCGTGAGGGTAACCGTGTCGCCCGGTCGCACCCGGGTCGTGAGGTAGCGAATCAAGTCGCCGAAGTGCCGCACCGGTTGGCCGTCAATGGCCACGATGAGGTCGCCACCCGGCGGAATTTCGTGCGGGTTGGGCGTCTCGGTTTCCCGCGCGCCGCGCAGGCCCGCCTTGGCCGCAGGGCCGCCCGGCACGACTTCCACCACATACACGCCCGTGGCCTGGGGCAGGCCCAGCCGTTCGATGGCCTTCAACGGCAGGTCGTCCACCGCGGAGATGCCCAGGTAGGGATAATCGTAACGCCCTTCGGCGATGAGCACGGGCACCACCTGGCGCACCAGGTTGCTGGACACCGCGAAGCCAATGCCCGCGTTGGTGGGTTCGCCCACCAGCGCGCCGCCCGTGCGGATGGACTGATTGACGCCCACCACTTCGCCCCGCAGGTTGAGCAGCGGCCCGCCCGAATTACCGGGGTTGATGGCCGCGTCGGTCTGAATCACATCGCCCATCGCAAAATAGCCGCCCGTGCCCGCCTCTTGCAGCGAACGCAGGCTGCGGCCCAGGGCCGACACCACGCCCCAGGTCAGGGTGTGGTCCAGGCCAAAGGGGTTCCCAATGGCGACCACGATTTGACCCACCTGCAGTTGGTCCGAATCCCCCAAGGGCAGGGGATGCAACTGTTCGGGCGGCAGGTCCACCTTGAGCACGGCCAGGTCACCGCCGGGGTCGGTGCCCACCACCTCGGCCCACACCTTGGTGCCGTCGTAGAAGGTGACCTCGAAGGCCTCCGCGCCCTGCACCACATGGTAGTTGGTCACGATGTGCCCTTCGGTGTCATAGACGAAGCCCGAGCCCTGTCCATCGGGGAAGTCACCCTGGCTGTCGGGGCCATACACCCGAATGGAGACCACGCCGGGCATGGCCTCGCGGTAAATGCGCGTCAAGGCCGCCTCCAGGTCCGTGGGCGGGGCCGCGACCGGCGCGGGCGCGGGCGCGACCGGGGCGCCGGCCGCGGGCGGCACTGCGGCCGGTGGGGCCACCTCGGGCGCCGCGGCGGGCACCGCCGTGGTCTCGCCCGAGCCTTCCAGCGCGGCGGCCACAGGGCCGAGCAACGCGCCCGTCAGGCTGCAGCCCAACAGCAGCACGGCCAGCCCGGCCCACAACAGGCCCGTCCATCGCAACGTGCGTATCTTGCCGTCCATGATGTCCTCCTTAAACCTGTCCCGCCGCGCGTGTGGCCGCGCGGCGGCGGACAATGTCGTCGTCTCAGGCCGTTCGGCCCCGCAAGCGGGCCAGTTCGCGGAACAACGCCTGCTCTTTGGGGGAAAGGTCTTTGGGCACCAGCACCTTGGCCCGCACATACAGGTCCCCCCGCTCGTGGGGACGGCGCAATTTGGGCATACCCCGGCCGCGCAGGCGGAAGGTCTGCCCGCACTGGGTGCCCGGCGGAATCTTCAGAAAAACCTCACCCGTCAGGGTGGGCACCTTGACCTCCCCGCCCAGCACCGCGGTGTACAGGTCCACCGGGGCTTCGGTGTACAGGTCGTCGCCCTGGCGCTCGAAGCGGGGGTCGGGCGCCACCTGCACCACCAGGTACAGGTCCGCGAAGTCGCCGTTGGACAGCGGCACCGCGCGGCGCAGGCGCACCCTGGTGCCCGTGCGCGCGCCCGGCGGGATTTTCACCTCCAGGCGGCGGCCGTTGATTTCCAGGTGACGGGTCGTGCCGTGGTAGGCCTCGTGCAGGCTGATGGTGATGGGATGCTCATAGCGCGGCGGCGCAGTCGGGCGCGTGCCGCGCGCCCCCGGTCGCCGCGCGCCCTGGGCCGCGGGGCCATAGTCGAAGCCCGCGCCTCCGGGCGCGCCCGCGGGGCCAAAGCCGAACAGCGTGCGGAAGAAGTCGGAGAAGCCGCCCACGCCCCCGAACAGGTCATCCAGGTCGCGGAACTCCACCCGCACACCGCCCGGACCGGCCGCGCCGCCCGCGAACTGGCTCCAGTCGAAGCCCCCCGGCGCGCCGCCCATGCGCTGCCAGCGCTCATATTGCCGGCGCATCTGGTCATACTTGGCCCGCTTCTCGGGGTCGCTCAGCACCTGATAGGCTTCGTTGATTTCTTTGAACTTGTCCTCGGCCGCTTTGTCGCCTGGGTTGCGGTCGGGGTGATATTGCAACGCCAGTTTGCGATAGGCGCGTTTGATTTCGTCGCTGGTGGCGTCGGGTTCCAGCCCCAAAATTTTGTAGTAGTCCTTGAACTCCATGATGGCGTCACCTCATCCCTGGGATGGGCCCCGTGGGGCACGAGGCCACGATGGTCACCCGGCCAAGCCGGTTTCGCACCGGCAGTGGCCCCGTGTTTGATTGTAGAACGCCGCGCGCGCCGGGTCAAGCGCGGGGTCGAGGTTCTTACACGATTCTAACATGCTGGTATACTTCCTGTGACCCTGCCCTGAGGTACCGTCCCATGTTGCCCGACTTACGCGCCCGCCACCAGGAATTTCTGCAGCACCTGCTGCAAGACATGCTGCAGGAGTTGGACCTGGGCACGCTGCTGCAGCGGCTGCTGCACTTCGCGGTCACCATTCTGGCGGGCCGCGCGGGGGTCATCGCGCTACGCGACGCGCGGCAGGGCTGGCGCGTGGTCGCGACTTACGGCCTGCCCGACCATGTGGCGCGCGCGCTGGACGGCCTGGTGCGCGATGTGCCGCTGCATCAAGACCCCCTGGCCTGGGAATACCCCGAGGTGCGGCGACGCCTGGAATGGCTGACCTATGTGGGTTCCCTGAACCTGAAGCAGGGCGTGGGCCTGCCGCTGCGCACCCAGGCGACGCTGCTGGGCGTGTTGTACGTGTATCGCAACTATCCGGCCCACTTCACCCGCGAAGACCTGGAACGGCTGCGCTTGTTCGCCAACCAGGCGGCCATTGCCGTGCGCAACGCCTGGCTCTACACCCAGTTGCGCCACGAAAAGCAACGCCTGGACGCGCTGCTGGACGCGGTTGCGGACGGCATCCTCATCCTGACGCCCGACCTCACCCTGGCCCGGCTGAACCAGACCTTCGCGCAAATGTACGGTGCGACGGCCGACGAACTGGAAGGCCAGGCCCATGCCCAGGTGGTGCGCTGGGCCCGTCTGGAACGCGGGATGCCGCTGGAGCAGGCCCGCGAGGAAGGCTGGCCGGCCTCGCCTCACGATGTACTCGATGTGCAGGGGGAACTGGAACGGCCGGGGCAGCGCCCCTTGCCCGTCCACATTCGCTACTCGCCCCTCTTCGCCGACGACGCGGACACCCTGCTCAACATCATCGCCAGCGTGCGCGACATGACCGCCTTCCGCGAGGCCGAGAAACTCAAGTCCACCTTCATCTCCACCATCAGCCACGAACTCAAGACCCCCATCGCGCTCATCAAGGGCTATGTGAGCACCCTGCGCCGCCCCGATGTGCAGTGGGACACCGCGATGGTGCAGGAGAGCCTGGCCGTCATCGAAGAAGAAGCCGACCGCCTGGCCCGCCTGGTGCAGGACCTGCTCGAGGCCTCGCGATTGCAGAGCGGCGGCTTGCGCTTGCACCGCACGCCCGTGGATTTGCCCGCGTTGGCGCAACGCCTGGTACGGCGATTCGAGCCCCAGGCCCAGGGCCACACCTTCTGCCTGGACTTTCCGCCCGACTTTCCGCTGGTGTGGGCCGACGAGGCGCGCTTAGAGCAGGTGTTTCGCAACCTGCTGACCAACGCGCTCAAATACGCGCCGCCCAACACCGAGATTTGCCTGCACGGGGAAGTGCGGCCGCACGAAGTGGTGGTTTGCGTGCGTGACCAGGGCCCCGGCATCCCGCCTGAAGACCAGCCCTATGTGTTCGACCCCTTCTATCGCAGCCGCCGCACCGCGCGGCAGGTTTCGGGCACCGGGCTGGGGCTGTTCTTGAGCCGGGCCATCGTCGAAGCCCACGGCGGGCGCATGTGGGTCAACCCCCACTACCGGCAGGGGGCCGAGGTATGCCTGGCCCTGCCCCGCCACGCGCCCGCGGCTCAGGGCTCAGGCGGGGACGCGAAGTAAGCCTCCCACGGGGCCGCGGGCCAGGCCGCGGCAATGCGCGCCAGCAAGTCGTGCGGCACCGCGATGCCGCCCAGGTTGGCGTCGCGATAGGCCCGCAGCAAGGCCGTCCAACCGTCATCCCCCAACTGCTCGTGCACGGCCCGCCAAAACCGCTCGCCGTTGTGATAGACCGCGCGGCGATAGGCAAAAAAGCCGCCGTATTCGTAGATGCTGCCGTCAATGGGCCCCGCGGGGGTGAGGCCCTCCCAGCGGCCGGTCTCCCACCACGCGGCGTAGTCGGGCAGCATCCGACGGTAGTACCAGGCTTCGCAATGGGTGGCCAGGGCCTCGTCCATCCAGGGATGCAGGGCCTGGTCACTGCCCACCTGGGCGTACCACCACTGATGGGCCACCTCGTGCACGGTGATGGCCGTGAGGAATTTCTCGGGCGTCAGGTCGAAATGGCTGGCCCGCACGAAGAACAGGCCGTCGTATTCCATGCTGAAGGGGAAGTCACCCTCCACCAGGGTGAGCCGGGGGCGGTGATACGGCCCGAAGGCCGCAGCGTACATCTGCAGGGCTCGGCCGGCGTGCTCCAGCGCAACCTGGGCCGGCGCGCGATGCCCCGCGAACACCCAGGCCTCGATGGTCACGGGGGAGCCATCGGGCTGGGTCACGACGTGCTCCAATCGCACGAAATACGGGCTCAGAGAGAACACGGCATCACGCACGGCCGAGCCTTGAAAACAGCGCGCGGCAGGCGGCGCGTCGTCCGGGCAGGGAGTTGCGTCCAGGTTGGTCGCCAGGGCCCAGGTATCGGCGCCCTGCCACTGCACCGTGTAGGCCGCGCGCGGACGGGTGAGGTACTCCCCGTACGGCCAGGCCCGCCGCACCAGCCAGCCCTCGCCGGGCACATACGCGGGCACGAAGGGGTACCAGTCCACCAGGTTGGTCTGCCGCGGGGTGTAGCCGAACACCATCGGCCGGTTGGTCTCCGCGCCCGTGACCCGCAGCCGGGGCAGGGTCAGCCGATAGGCCATGTCCAGCGTGACCGCGCGGCCCGGCGGCAACGGCTCGGGCAGGGGAATCTCCAACAGCACATGGCCAGGCTTGGCGGGCACCGCGGCCACATCCACCGGTTGGCCGTCCACCTGCAGCCGCTCCCAGGTCAGGGCGAAGTAGTACCACGGCGGCACCACCAGAGGCAGGGTGGACAGGGTTTCGGCCGTGGGGTTGGTGTAGACCAAAGTGTGCCGCACCCACACCTGTTGTCCGGCGGGGTCATAGGTGACCCGCAGGCGGTGCCGGGTGCTGACGACCTGGTCGGGGCGCAAGGGCGTCGCCGTGGGCGAGGGGGAAGGCGAAGGCGTGGCCGTGGCCGTCGGCGCGGCGGTCCAGGTGGGCGACAGGGGCAGCGGCTGCCAGGCCGTGGGCGACGCCTGGGGCGATGGGGCGAGCGTGGGCGTAAAGGCCACGGGCGTGGGCAGCGCGGTCGGCCGCGCGGGGGCGCAGCCCGCCAACACGAGCAGCCCCCACAACGCCCACGCCAGGACGAGCCCCCCTCTCGTCCTGGCGCGCGCGGACCTGGGCCTACCCCGGCACAATCCAGGTGCCGGTTTCGCCGTCCAGGGCCCGCAGCATGTTGGGCGGATCGGTGA
>WGAK01000277.1 GCA_015494815.1 Anaerolineales bacterium
CCCCCGACCGCGACGCCGTCGGCTCCCCCCGCGCCCGGCGTGCAGGTGGAAGTGGAGCGCGCCACCCCCAAGCACGCGCGCGAGATTGCCGAGTTCATCGCCCGGGCCACCCGGGGCAAAGTGCAACCCAGTCGCGCGGACATCATCGCCCGCTTCGGCGACCGGGCCTACTTGCTGGTGCGTCGGGACGGCCAACTGGTGGGCCTGGTGGGCTGGCAGGTCGAGAACCTGGTCACGCGCGTCAATGAGTTTTACATCCACACCCCCCAGGGCGCGGACCAGGCCATCCAGGCCGCCATGAACGAGGTGCTGGAGCGTTCACGCGAGTTGCAATGTGAGGCCGCGCTGGTCTTTCTGCATCCCAAGTTCTATGAGCGCACCCGCACCCAATGGGAACGGCTGGGCTTCCAACCCCGGGAGGCCGAGGCCTTGAGCGTGGCCGCCTGGCAAGAAGCCGCGCGTGAATCCCGGCCGCCGGGCCGCACGGTGATGCTGTTCAAGCAATTGCGTACCGACCGGGTGCTGCAGCCGCTGTAAGGCGGCACCGCGGGCCCGGACGACCACGGCTCCCTCGGCGGCCCCGGTGGGTGGTTTCCCTCGGGGCCGTGCCGTTCCAAAAGGCGCTTCGTCGGCGGAGGCAACGCGTGCAAGCCTTGCTGGACAACTTGTTGTTCATCTTCCAACGCTTCACCTGGACCAGCCTGCTGGACATCTTGCTGGTGGCCGTGGTGTTCTACATCGTGCTGGTGTGGTTGCAGGGCACCCGGGGCATGGCCATTTTGCGCGGGGTGCTGCTGCTGGTCATGGGCCTGGGCTTGCTCATCAACCTGCTGGAATTGCCCGCGTTCTCGTGGTTGTGGCGCACCATTCTGCCCGCGTTGCTGCTGGCCATCCCCGTGATTTTCGCGCCCGAGTTGCGCCAGGCCCTGGAGCGGGTCGGTCGCCTGGGCGCAGCCCCGTCCACCCGTCGCCCCGTGGCCGGGCAGGTGGTGCAGGCCACCATTGACGCGGTGACCACCATGGCCGAATCGCGCATCGGCGCGCTGATTGTGTTCGAGCGCACCACCAGCCTGGGCGACTACCTCCAGACCGGCGTTTTGCTCGACGCGCTGGCCTCGCCCGAACTCATCCTGCAAATCTTCTACCCCAACACGCCGCTGCACGACGGCGCGCTCATCATCGGCCGGGGGCGGTTGCAGGCCGCGGCCTGCGTGCTGCCCCTGACCTCGGCCACCGAAATCCCCATGGCCGACGGCATGCGCCGTCTGGGGCTGCGTCATCGGGCCGCCATCGGCATCACCGAGGTCAGCGACGCGCTGGTGGTGGTGGTCTCCGAAGAAACGGGCATGATTTCGGTGGCTCGCGACGGCTACCTGATTTGGGACCTCAAGCCCGAGCAGGTGCGGAAACTGCTGCTCGCGGGCCTGGCCTCGTCGCCGATGCGGGCCTGGTTCCGACCGTGGCGGCTCGCGTCGTGGTGGCGCCCCACCCCCAAGTCCCCCGAGAACGAAACGCCATGACACGGAACCCCTGGCGCGCCCACTCGTCGTGGAAGCAACATCTGGCCAACTTCGCCATCGCGCTCTCGCTGGCGTTGTTGACCTGGATTTGGGCCGAACTGGAAAGCGACCCCAATGTGACGGCCACCTTCCCGCAGCCGGTGCCCCTGGAGGTGCGCGGGCAGCCCTCGGGGCTCACCCTGGTGAACACCCTGCCCGCGGGCGTGTCGGTCACCCTGCGCGCGCCCCGCAGCGTGTGGGAAGAGCAATTGCGGGCCGAGCGCCTGGAAGCCTGGGTGGACCTGAGCGGGCTGGACGAAGGCACGCATGTGGTGCCCGTGCAGGTCGCGGTCCACGCCCGGCCCGTGCAAATCGTCGCCTACGAGCCCGCGCAGGTGGAGGTGGTGCTCAGCCGCCTGGTGCAAAAGACCTTCCCCGTGCATGTGGAAGTGGTGGGTGAGCCCGCGGTGGGGTACGAAGCCCGCCGACCTCAGACCTGGCCCGCGGAGGTCACCCTCACCGGCCCCGCGCCGTCGGTGGCGCGCGTGGCCCGCGTGCTGGGCCGGGTGGACATCCAGGGCGTGCGCGAGACCGTGCGCCGGCAGGTGCGCCTGCAAGCCTTGGACGAGCAGGGCCTGGTGGTCAACGAGGTGCACATCACGCCCGCCACCGTGTTGGTCACCGTGCCCGTGGAGCGCCTGGGCGGCTTCCGCGATGTGGTGGTGCGGGTGGTGTTGGACGGGCAACCTGCGGCCGGGTACCGCATTACCAATGTGGTGGTGCACCCGCCCGTGGTCACCGTGTTCGCCCAGGACCCCACTCTGGTGCAAAATCTCTCCTTCGTCGAGACCGAGCCCATCTCGCTCAACGACGCCACCGAGTCGTTGGAGCGCCTGGTGCCCTTGCAACTGCCCGAGGGCGTGTCGGTGGTGGGCGACGACCGGGTGCGGGTGGAAATTCAAATCGAGCCCTTGGAGACCAGCCTGACCCTCAACCTGCCCGTGGAAGTGGTGGGCCTGGCGCCCGGCCTGCAGGCCAGCAGCGCGCCGGCCACGGTGGACGTGCTGTTGGCTGGGCCGCTGCCCGTGCTGGAGGACCTGGACCCGCAAGGCAGTGTGCGGGTGGTGGTGGATGTGACGGACCTGGAAGTGGGGACCTACACCCTGACGCCCCAGGTGGATGTGCTGTTGGAGGGCGTGCGGGTGGTGTCCATCCTGCCCGGTACGGTGGAGGTCACCATCGAGCCGCAAGCGCCCATGACCCCTACGCCCTCCCCTACCCCCTGAGCCCGGAGGAGCGATGGCCCGTTCTGCCCGCCGCGGTGCCCCCGAAAAGGCCGCCTGGCGTCTGCGCCAGCAATGGCAGGACGCGCAGCGCGCCGCGCGCGCCGCGCGCATGGCCTACTACCGGCGCACGGGCCGGGTGGTGCTCATCACCCCCGAGGCCGCGGGCGACGACCTGCTGGACGCGGTGCCCGAACCCGCGCCCGAAACGCCGCGCCCCCCGCGCCGCACCTGGACCGACCGCCTGCTGCTGGCCGTGGAAGTGCTCGCGCTGGTGGGCCTGGGCTGGGTGCTGCTCAACAGTTTCAACCTGCTGAGCACCCTGAATGCGGAAGTGGCCGCGGCCCTGGCCCAGCCTACCCTGACGCCCACGCCCCTGGTGCGCCCCGTGGTGCTGCCCGGCGGGCACACGCCCCCCACCGCGCCCGGCGGCGCGCGGCCCAACGAAGCCGAAATCCCCGAACACCTGCGCCCCTACGCGCAGGCCTACCAGGCCGCGCTGACC
>WGAK01000278.1 GCA_015494815.1 Anaerolineales bacterium
GGCCAGCGAGAGTTTCGATTGGCCGCGCTTGCGGTCGGGGAAGTAGATGGGCACTTCACGGATGCGCGCGCCCAGGCGATGGGCCAGGTAGAGCAGTTCGATTTGGAAGGCATACCCCACCGTGGCGACCTGGTCCAACGGCAGGCGCTGCAACAAACTGCGCCGCCACAGGCGAAAGCCGCCGGTGACATCGCGGGCCGGCAGGCCCAGGATGTGCCGGGCGTAGAAGTTGCCCCAACGCGAAAGCCCTTTGCGCCACCAGGGCCAGGCGCGCTCGACTCCACCGCCGGGCACATAGCGTGAGCCGATGACCACATCGGCCTGGGGCAGGGCGCGGAAGAGGTTCGGCACATCCTGCGGGCGGTGTGAGCCGTCCGCGTCCATCTGGCCCAACACCGCGTAGCCGCGGGCAAAAGCCCAGCGAAAGCCGGCCAGGTAGGCCCGCCCCAGGCCGCCTTTGCCCGGCCGACGCAACAGGTGCAAGCGGCCCGCGTAGGGTCCGGCCGCGGCTTCCTCCACCCACGCGGCCGTGCCGTCAGGGCTGTTGTCGTCCACCACCAGCACATGGAAGGCGGGCATCGTGGGCAGGGCGAACAGGTCGGCCAGCAGCAGCGGCAAATTTTCGCGTTCGTTGTAGGTGGGAATGATGAGCACAACCGAATCCGACACGACGACCTCCAAAATCATACGGGGCGGCTTGTGACTGGCCGCCCCGTTGCTCGCGCTGGTTGTGCGGATGCCTCAGCCGACGGGTTCCTTCTGGATGATGAACTCGCACACATCGTCGCCTTTGGCAATGCACTTGGACTCGTTGACGCGGAACTCTTTGCCGCCCGAGACCCATTTCAGGCCCTCTTGCAGCAACCCCAGGGCCATGTAACACACCGGTCGGTCGCTGGTGTTGGCCCGACCCCAGCACACAGGGCAGCGATGGATGGTGTAGACAAAGACATCATCTTTTTCTTCAACGGTGGTGACCTGGTCGCTGAAGCCGCTGAAAATCTGAGCCATGGCCTTCAAGCCGATGGTCATCTTGGTCTTCAGCGGCAGCACCTTGAAGGCCAGGTCACCCACCCCGGCCAGGGCGCCAAAGCCCCGCAAGCCCTCCGAGAACGCGGCGCGGCCGGCCCGCAACGCCAGGCCCCGACCACCCCGCGGACCGTACATCTCTTCCAGGGCCATGTTCAAAGCCGAAAAGTCGGCGAAATCGAACTCTTTTTCCAGGTTATCGGGGGGCAACTCGGACATGTAATGTTCCAGGCCCGCGAGACGCAACACCGCCTTCATGCCGTGGGTCCCCATAACCTCTTCCAGGGCCTGGAGGGCGATGCGCCCGATTTTGTTCGGGTAGTAATAACCGCTGGCAGGGATTCGCCGTTTGTCGCTCATAGGCCTATCACCTCGTCAGAGTGCAGGACAACGTACCCTCTATCAACGATAGCAAAACATTCCGCCCTACCTCGCAGGCAAGCACCCGGCGGCGAGGGCCTCCTCTCTCCTTTTGGTTTGAGCCCCCAGGCACGGCTGGCGCTTACACCAGCGCTTCCAGTTCCTGCACGGCGCGGCGCATGTCCAGGAAGATGAGGCCCAATTTGGCCTGTTCGCGGGCCAACACTGTCAGCACGGCTTCTTCGCCCACGGCCATGAGAATCACATAGCCGTTTTCGCCCTTGATGTACACTTGCTCCAGGCGGCCGCGCCCCAGTTCCATCGCAATGCGCTCGCCCAAGGAAAGCATGGCCGCGGACATGGCCGAAACCCGCTCTTCCTCAATCCCCTGGGGCAAGGCGGAAGCGATGGTCAGGCCATCCACACTGACGATGGCCGAAGCCTCGATGTCCGGCGAAACGGCTTGCAACTCCCGTAGGCGATCCACCATTTGTTGCGTGCGTGTCTTAGCCAAGGCTCGCCTCCTTGCACGAGTTTGTGGCATAAACTATAACGACAGTTTGACAAATTGTCAAGCCTTTACGCGTTCACTTGGGGGCGCAGAACGCTTTTATTGTACCACCGTAAAACCATCTTCGGGGGTGAAAATGAAAAATGTCACCCGTCCAGGATAAACCATCACGGTGCGCTTATACATATGACCATCCATCTCGATGACCAACCGATAGCGCCCCGCAGGCAGGTTGTTGAGCGCGAAGTTCTCCTGATAGTAGGGGTCCGCGAGGATACCTCCGCTGCGGCCGTAGGTGTGGGTCCAAATCACATGCCGCCCCTGCCACAAAGCCTGCACTTCGGGCGTCCAATCCAGGGGCTCGATAATGACCCGGCCAAAATCCCACAGGCGGCCGTGGGTATCGTAGACCTGCCCCACCAGCACGCCCCAGCCGATGGGCGGTGCAATCCACAGTTCGGGGTTGAGCAAGGGCGCGTATTGCACCACCTCGTCGGCCTGCTGCATGCGCACTTCCAGGTGCACATGGGGGCCTTCGCTGCGCCCCGTGCTGCCCACCAGCCCCAAAGGTGTGCCCTGCGCCACCCACTGGCCGGGCTGCACCCACACGGCTTCCATGTGCGCGTACAGGGTATACAGCGGCTTGCCCTGCCAGCCCAACTGGTGGCGAATCACCACCGCCAGCCCATACGGGTCGCCCTCGCGCTCGCGGCCGTAGGTGAAGCCCTCACCGGCCCACACGACCCGCCCCGCGCCCACGGCCAGCACCGGCGTGCCCAACGGCGCGGGGATGTCAATGCCGCCGTGCACCCGCCCCGACTCGGGGTCACGCGCCGCGAAGCGATAGTCGGCGATGGGGATGTCTTCGAACGAGGGCGGGAACACGCGACCGAAGAAGAAGTGGTCGTGGGGCGTCGGCGCCCACGGCAGGGGGTAGGCCGGCGGCAACCACGCGGGCAAGGGCGTGGCCTCGGCCTCAGGCGTGACCTGGGCCGCGATGGTGAAACGCCCCTGCACAGGCCAGGGCCGCGCCTCCTTGCCGCCCGGCCGCGGCACAGCCGTAGGCGTAGGGAGGGGCGTCGCCGCGGCCACGGCCGCGGGCATAGGCCGCGCGTGCACCGCCACCACCCGCGCCAGGGCCCAGGCGGCCACCACCATGACCACAAGTGCCCCACGAATGCGTTGCATAGACCTTTCCTTCACGACCTCAAGTATACCGCGCTATCGCGAAGGCGTGGCCGTGGCGGTCGGGGTGGGTGTGGCCGGCACCAGCCAGTTGGGCACGGTCCACACCCGCTCGGGATACAACTGCGCCATGGCCTCGTCCCACGACAGCCCCTGACGCAGCACGAACAGGTTGAACCGCGCGGCCGGCAAATAGCCCCGCCAGTAGTCCAACGCGGGCAAACGCTCCCAGCCGTAGGCTTCGGCCAGGGCCGTGAAGTCCACCCACAGGCCGGGCGGCGGCTGCGAGGCCCACGCGCCGCCCTGGGTATACACCCGCGGGTCGCGCGGGTCGAGGCGTGCGGCGAAGTCCCACGGCAGGCCGCGCAGCGGACGCCCCCTGCCCCGGGCATTGGCCCGCAGATACACCCGCCAGTAGGTCGCGGGGCCGTAGTCTTCCCGCACCACCACCATGTCGCCCTGCTCCAGCAAGGCCGGGTCCAGCGCAAAGGCCCGCCCCGTGGGCAGCCAGTTGTCCTCCAGGGGGATGTTTTGGGGGTCCGTGAAGGGCACGAACAGGGTCAACGGCCCGCCCAGCGGGTCCCAGCCCAGGTGCTGCCGCACAGCCTGGCGCAGGGCCACGAAGGCTTCATCGGCCGCGTCGCTCAGATACGGATACGGCGCGTCCACATCGTCCACGGGCACGGTGACCGTGCGCCCGGCGGGCACATCCTCGGCCTGCACCTGAGAGGCCACCCACAAGGGCGTGGGGGTCACCCGCGCGGCCCGGGCAAAAGTCTCGGGCCAGGGCTCTTGCAGGCCGGTCACGCCCACGGCCCACCCATAGGCCCGCCCCGGCAACGGCACCAGAGGCAGGGCCAGGCCCTCGGGCCAGCGATACACGGTGAAGAAATCGCCCTCGGGCCGCCGCACCAACACGCTCAATTGCTCGCCGTCGGGCATCCAGCGCACCGCGTGCCCTTCGCCCAGCACGCGCGGCCGCGCAGTCGGATGCAACGCGTCCCACACCCGCACCTGGGCCAAACCGTCCTGCCGCTGGGCCCAGGCCAGATAGCGCCCGTCGGGAGACCAGCGGGGCTCGCCCACGACCACGCCCTGGGCCGGGTCGCTCACCTGGTGGAAGCGCTCCGCTTCGGGCCGGTCCAGGTCCGCGACCCACACCTGCGGGCTGCCCCCGCGGGTGGACACGAACGCGATGAGCCGCCCCTGCGCGGACCAATCGGGGCCGTAGTCCGCGGCGGGGTCGCGGGTCAGGCGCAGGGGCGTGTCATCCACCTGCTGCACCTGCCGCAAGAACAGGTCCAAATGCCCATCCGCGGTGTAGCCTTCGTAGACCATCCACACGCCGTCGGGTGACAGCCCGGCCGCGGCCTGGTAGCCTTCCTCCCAGGTCAAGCGAATGGTGCGGCCCGTGCGCAGGTCCAGGTGATACAAATCCCACTCGCCGTTGGGGTTGGCCGCGACCAGCACATTGCGCCCGTCCTCGACGGCCAGAGGGTACAGGTGGTCGTGGGGATGCTGCGTCAGGCGGGTCCAGCGGGCCTTCTGCGGGTGATAGGCAAACAACTGCACCC
>WGAK01000279.1 GCA_015494815.1 Anaerolineales bacterium
GCCGTGGGCGTGGGCGGCGCGGGCGAGGGGGTGGGGCAGGGCGTGGCCGTGGGCGTGGCGCGCGCGGGCGCGACGGTGGCCGTGGGGGCTGCGGCCGAGGCCGCGGGCGCGGCCCCGTGGGTGGGGGAGGGTGTAGCGGGCGCAGTACAGGCGGCCAGTCCTGCCAGCAGGCCGAGCCCGACGAGCCAACGGCGCCAAAAAGAGGGCATGATGGGCCTCCCAAGCGAAGTGCCTCTTCATTATACGCTATTCTGCCGGGCTGCGACGCCCGGCCGGCGGCCAAAGTTCGGTATAATGAAAACGCGCGCCGCGCATGTCACCTTTGCCCGTTTTGGGCATCTAAAGGTAACGGACAAACCCTACATGCTCGCCCTTTAGGAGGTTTGCCATGAGCGTGAACGAAGCCAGTTGGGACCGCGTCGTCCGGGTCATCTTGGGCGTTATCCTGCTGGGCCTGTACTTCATGGGCAGTGTCTCGGGCACCGTCGGCATCATCGCCCTCATTGTGGGCATCATCATGCTGGCGACGGGGCTGTTTGGCTTCTGCCCGCTGTACAAGGTTGTCGGGTTCAGCACCAAGAAGTGACGAGCCCCTGAGCCGGCGCTCGTCGGGAGTACCGACCGCCTTCATCCGCGCCCGGCCCGGCGCGGATGTTTTTCTGCGCCCCGCGCAAAAACCATCTTTCTCAAGGAGTAAGGCCTTATGAGCCCTCAACAGATTCTCAACGACGAAGTGCGCAATCAGGTGAAATCCATTTTCGACGCGGAGATGCGCGAGCCCGTGCACATCGTGCATTTCACCACCGACGACGCGCGCTGCATGTATTGCGATGTGACCCGGCAGTTGCTGCGCGAGGTGGCCGAACTGTCGGACCACATCACCCTGACCGAATATGACCTGACTAAGGACGCGGCCCAGGCCGAGGCGTATGGCGTAGACCGGGCCCCGACCACCATCATCGCCGCGCAAGAGGGCGACGAGGTGGTGGATTATGGCGTCCGCTTCTTCGGCATCCCGGCCGAGTATGAGTTCAGTTCGCTGCTGCACACCATCACCCAGGTCTCCAAGCGCGACCCCGGCCTGAGCCCCCGCACGCTGGAGTTCCTGAAGAATCTGGAAGACGAAATCCGCTTCCTGGTGTTCGTCACGCCTTCGTGCCCCTACTGCCCCAACATGGTGGTGCTGACCCACCGCATGGCGTTGGCCAGCCCCAAGGTCAAGGCCAGCATGGTCGAGGCGTTGGAGTTCCCCGAGTGGGCCTCGGAGTATGGCGTGAGCGGCGTGCCGCACACCGTCATCAACGAAGGCGCGGGCGAGGTCATCGGCGCGGTGCCCGAAGAGCATCTGGTCCACGAAATCGAGCACGCGCTGCTGCACCTGCATGACGAGCCCCACGACCATCACCATTAAGCCACGGCCACGCTTTGGGCCAACCGGAGGAGACAACCCATGTCCACGCGGCGTCGTCCCCGTTCGCGGCGGCAGAAGCAGGTCTGGGCCGGCGTGGTGGCCGGTCTGGGCCTGATTTTGCTGGCCGCGGCCATTGCCCTGTACGCTCGTCGGCTGGAGCCCCGCGCCACGCCCAAAGAGGTGCCCGCGGGGCCGGTGCAAAATCCCCCCGCGCAGGTCAATTTGCCCGCGCCGGACCTGGAACTGACCACCCTGGACGGCCAACCCGCATCCCTGGCGGATTATCGCGGGCAGGTGCTCATCGTCAACCTGTGGGCCACCTGGTGCCCACCGTGCAAGGCCGAGATGCCCGACCTGAAGGCCTACTATGAGGCGCATCGGGACCAGGGCCTGACGCTGGTCGCCATCAACATCCAGGAAAGCGCCGGCCAGGTGCGGCCTTTTGTCGAGGCTTACGGCCTGACCTTCCCCGTGTGGCTGGACCCGCAGGGGGTGAGCACGATGGCCTTTCGTACCCAGGGCCTGCCCTCGACCTTCGTCCTCGACCCCGAGGGGAACATCCGCCTTATCTGGTATGGACGCACCAGCAAGGAACTGCTGGAGCAATATGTGACCCCAATGTTGGGGCAGTAACGCCTCGCAGTGCATGGAGGTTGGTATGCAGGCAACGGTGACTTTGTTGCGCAAGATGGCGTTCGACGCGGTCTCGGGCAGCGGCCATCATCAACTGATGGACGCAGAAGCGCGTGTGGGCGGCGAGAACCGAGGCCCCCGGCCGATGGAGTTCATCCTGCGCGGGTTGCTGGGGTGCACGGCCATGGATGTGATTTCCATCTTGCGCAAGAAGCGGCAGCAGGTCACGGCCTTTGAGGTCAAAGGCACGGCCGAGCGCGCGGACCAGCACCCCAAAGTGTTCACGCACATCACCATCGAGTATCATGTGGTAGGGCACGCGGTCGAAGAGAAGGCCGTGCGGCGTTCCATCGAACTCTCGGCCGTGCGTTATTGTCCGGCGCAAGCCATGCTGAAGGGCGTGGTGCCCATGCGCTTGCTGTACTACATCTACGAAGATACCCCCGACGGCCCCGAATTGCGCATCCAGGGCGAATGGACGCCGCCGGAGGACCAGGTTTGAGCGGCCTTTAGGGGCTATGAGGTGGGGGAACACCGGGGCGCAGCCGTGCGGCTGCGCCCCGAATGTTTTGCGGCCTGGCCCGAGGTGGGGTCATTTCTTGCCGTTGCCGCCGTTGGGCGTGAAGCCTTTGACCCAGGCCTCGTACATCTTGAGGCGCCGCTGCACATCGTGCTCCAGTTCGGCCAGCAGTTCTTCGGCCTCTTGCGGGCGCATCTTGACCAACTGGCTGAAGCGCCGTTCGGTGAAGATGTACTTGTCCAGCGACTCCTTGACCCGCGAGTCCACCCGCAAGGGGTTCTTGCCCTGGGCCAGCAAGCGGGGGTCGAAGCGCAGCAACGGCCAGTAGCCCGAGAGCACGGCCAGTTTCTGGTGCAGCGCGCCGTAGCGCAGGTCGTAGCCGTGCGCGATGCACGGCGAGTGGGCGATGATGAGGCTGGGGCCGTCGTAGGCTTCGGCCTCCATGAAAGCCTTGACCGCGTGCGTGTCGTTGCCGCCCATGGCCACGGTGGCCACATACACATGCCCGTAACTCATGGCCATCCAGGCCAGGTCCTTCTTGGGCGTGGGCTTGCCGGCCACCGAGAACTTGGCCATCGCAGCCCGCGGGGTCGCCTTGGAGGTCTGGCCGCCGGTGTTGGAGTAGACCTCGGTGTCGAGCACCAGAATGTTGACATCGTAGCCTAAGGCCAGCACGTGGTCCAGGCCACCGAAGCCGATGTCGTAGGCCCAGCCGTCGCCGCCCACAATCCACACGCTCTTGCGCACCAGGTAGTCGGCCAGGGCCAGCAGGTCCTTGACCTCGGGCGTGGGCTCCAGGTCTTGCAGCCGGCGCTTGAGCGCGGCCACCCGGGCCCGCTGGGCGTTGATTTGCTCCTCGGTGCGCTGCTCCGCGGTCAGGATTTCATCGGCCAGTTCGGTGCCCACCCGCTCGGCCAGGCTGCGCAGCAGGTCCTCGGCCTTGTCCCGCAACTTGTCTACGGCCAGGCGCAGGCCCAGGCCGAACTCCGCGTTGTCCTCAAACAGCGAGTTGTTCCACGCGGGGCCCAGGCCCTGGCGGTTGTGCGTCCACGGGGTGGTGGGCAGGTTACCGCCGTAGATGGACGAGCAGCCCGTGGCGTTGGCCACGATGAGCCGGTCGCCGAACAGGCGGGTGAGCAGGGAGAGGTAGGGCGTCTCGCCGCAGCCCGCGCACGCGCCCGAGAACTCGAACAGCGGCTCCAGCAGTTGCACATCCTTGACCGCGGTGTGCTTGAGGGCCTGCCGGTCGGGGTCGGGCAGTTGCAAGAAGAAGTCCCAGTTCTCGGCCTCTTGCTCGCGGATGGGCGGCTGGGGCCGCATGTTGATGGCTTTGCGGTTGGGGGCGTTCTTGTCCACCGCGGGGCAGTATTCCACACACAGGGTGCAGCCCGTGCAGTCTTCGGGCGCGACCTGGATGGTGTAGGCCATGCCCTTGAACTGACGCCACTTGGCCTCCATGTGCTTGAAGGTGGGCGGCGCGTCTTCCAGGTACTTGGGGTCGTAGACCTTGGCCCGAATGACCGCATGGGGGCACACCAGCACGCACTTGCCGCACTGGATGCACAGGTCCGGCTCCCACACGGGGATTTCCAGCGCGATGTTGCGCTTCTCGTACTTGGTGGTGCCGCTGGGGTAAGTGCCGTCCGCGGGCAGTGCGCTCACGGGCAGGCTGTCGCCCTCACCGGCAATCATCTTGCCCAGCACCTGCTTGACGAACTCGGGCGCGGGGCCCACCACCGGCGGGCGCAGGTCGAAGTCCGAGGTCACCTGGTCGGGCACCTGAACCTCGTAGAGATGGTCCAGGGCCGCGTCCACCGCGGCGAAGTTCTGCTGCACCACGTCTTCGCCCTTGATGCCGTAGGTCTTGCGGATGGCGTCCTTGATGCGGGCAATGGCTTCATCGCGCGGCAAAATGCCGCTGATGGCGAAGAACGCGGTCTGCATGATGGTGTTGATGCGCCGGCCCATGCCCGTTTCCCGGGCCACCTGGTAGGCGTCCAGCACATAGAACTTCAGCCGCTTGCGGATGATTTCTTCCTGAATGGTGCGGGGCAGGTACTTCCATACCTCGTCGGGCCCGTAGGGGCTGTTGAGCAGGAAGGTCGCGCCCTCTTCCGCGTGCTTGAGCACATTGATGCGCTCGAGGAAGTGGAACTGATGGCAGGCCACGAAGTTGGCCCTTTGGATGAGGTAAGGGGCCCGGATGGGCTTGGGGCCAAAGCGCAGGTGCGATACCGTGACTGTGCCGGCCTTCTTGGAGTCGTACACGAAGTAGCCCTGGGCCCAGTTGTCGGTCTCGGTGCCGATGATTTTGATGCTGTTCTTGTTCGCACCCACGGTGCCGTCGGAGCCCAGGCCGTAGAACAGGCCCCGGAAGCGCTGCGGGTCGTGGAAGGTTTCGATGTCGAAGTCGGGGTCGTAGTCCAGGCTGGTGTGGGTCACATCGTCAATGATGCCCACGGTGAAGTGGTTCTTGGGCTCGTCCTTGGCCAGTTCGTCGTAGATGCCCTTAATCATGGCCGGGGTGAATTCCTTGGACGACAGGCCGTAGCGCCCGCCCACGACGAGGGGCCGCTCGGCAAAGGGCGCCATGCCGGCCCGCAGGGCCTCTTCCACCGCGGCCACCACATCCAGGTACAGGGGCTCGCCCAGGCTGCCCGGCTCCTTGGTGCGGTCCAGCACCGCGATGCGCCGCACCGTGGCCGGCAGCGCGCGGATGAAGTGCTCCACAGAGAAGGGGCGATACAGGCGCACCCGCACCATGCCCACCTTCTCGCCCTGGGCCAGCAGGTAGTCAATGGTGTCGGCCACGGCCGCGGAGCCCGAGCCCATGAGCACCACGACCCGCTCGGCTTCGGGATGGCCGTAATATTCGAACAGGCGGTATTGCCGTCCCGTCACCTGGGCGAATTTGTCCATGGTACGCTGCACGATTTCGGGCACGGCCAGGTAGTAGGGGTTGACCGTCTCGCGAGCCTGGAAGTAGACATCGGGGTTTTGCGAAGTCCCGCGAATGAAGGGCTGCTCGGGACGCATGGCCCGCTCGCGGTGGGCCCGCACCAGGTCCATGTCGATCATGGCCCGAATTTGGTCTTCGCTCACCTGCTCGATTTTGCTGACCTCGTGGGATACCCGAAAGCCGTCCAGCACATGCAGGAAGGGCACCCGGGCCTCCAAGGTGGCCGCGTGGGCGATGAGGGCCAGGTCTTGCGCGCTCTGCACCGACGACGAGAACAGCATGGCAAAGCCCGTGGTGCGCGCGGCCATGACATCCTGATGGTCGCCGAAGATGGACAGGGCCTGGGCGGCGATGGAGCGCGACGCGATGTGAAAGACCGCGGGCGTGAGTTCGCCGGCGATTTTGAACATGTTGGGCAGCATGAGCAGCAGGCCCTGCGACGCGGTGAAGGTGGTGGTCAGCGCGCCGCCTTGCAAGGCGCCGTGTACCGCACCCGCGGCCCCGGCCTCGCTTTGCATTTCCACCACCTTGGGCACCGTGCCGAAAATGTTGGGCTCATGGTTCGCGGCCAGGGCATCGGCCAGTTCGCCCATGGGCGACGCAGGGGTGATGGGGTAAATGGCGATGACTTCGCTGACTTTGTAGGCTACCCGGGTGGTCGCCTCATTTCCGTCAATGGTGACATAGTGGGGAGTCTTCATCGTGGCCTCCTGAGGTCATACGGTTGCATCCGATACCCACACCCGGGGCCCGGTGACACCGCGCTCCGGGAGCATATGCCGTGCTGCGGCGTTGGTGCAGAGTGGGGCTCCGCGCCCAAACGCCGTATCGGCCGGGTCGGGGCCGAGGCTATTCTTATTGTACTCCAAAGCCCGGCGGAGGGATAGGGCCGATTTTCGATTTGCGAAAATAGGCCAATAAAAAGAGAAAAGGCCCCGCGTGGGGGCCCAAGGTGCGTGTGAAACCCGACTTCAGCGCCCTGGCGCGGCCGCGGCCTGCACCGGGGTGTCGAACAGCACCGAGCGGAAGGGTACCACTCCATCGTCTTTGACGATGAGGCCGTAGTCGGGGCCGAGGGTGCGCAGCGCTTTGTGGAAGCGCGGGTTGTTGCCCCAGCGCGTGCCGTTCAGCCCGCCGTAGAACCCCACGGCAAAGGCCTGGCGCCAGGCC
>WGAK01000280.1 GCA_015494815.1 Anaerolineales bacterium
CACCCGCTGCAGGCGCTGCCGCCACGCCGCGAGGGCGGCGCGCAACATGCGGCGGCGTTGCAGCCACGGCGGCAAGAGGTCGTGGGTCTGCAGCAAGTGAAACGCGGCCCACCAGGTCCGGGGCAAATGCGGATTTTCGGGCGGGAGCACCACCCGCCGCCCGTGCCAGGCCGGCGCGTCCAACGCGCCTTGCCGCCGGGCCTGACGAATGCGCTCTTCGGCCAAGAGGGCCACCCAATCCATACGCGCCTCCTGGCGGTATTGTACCAGAGCGCGGCGCGCCGGGGTCGGATTGGGGTGGAGGTCAAAAAGGCACGCGTGCAGGCGACCGATGAGTCGGCCCGATAGCGGACAGGCGTCCTTTGCCCACCCGGCTGCCCATTTCGCCCATCCGCCCTTGACAAAGCCCGCGAACGCGGCTATCATGCAAGCGAGATAGTTTAGCAACCTAAATCATTTTGACGGAGCAAACCACCCATGCGCAAATTCGTGACCTGGCTTCTCGTTCTCGGCTTGCTGGCCGCCGCGGTCTGGTTCGGCTGGCAGCGCCGCAGCGCGGCCGCGCCGAGCGCGCCGCAATGGCAAACCCAGCCCCTGCAACGGGGCGACCTGCAGGCCTCGGTGGGCGCCACGGGCGAGGTGGAAGCCCATCGCACGGCCCGGCTGGTCTGGCAAATCACCGGTCGGGTCGCCACCGCGCCCCAAGTGGGCGATGTCGTGACCGAAGGCCAGGTGCTGGCCACCCTGGCCCCCGACTCGTGGCCGCAAAGTCTGCAGCAGGCCCAGGCCCAACTGGCCGACCTGCGCCAGCAGCGGGACCGCCTGGAGCAAATCGGCCTGGCGCAGGCCTGGAATCAATACGCCGAAGCCCGCTACCAGGAAGACCGGGCCGAGCAAAACCTCCAAAACCTGTACGACCAAATCGCGGAGGGCGAAATCATCAGCGACATTACCCTGGAACGCTACGAGAGCGCCAAGGCCCTGGCCTCGGCCCAACGGGCTTACGCGGAGCAGGTGTATCGCCAGTGGCAAGAGGGCCAACCGCCCGAGTTGGCCACCCTGGACGCGCAAATCACCGCGCTGGAGGCCACCCTGAGCCTGGCGCAACTCACCGCGCCCTTCGCGGGCACCGTGACCGAGGTCGCCACCCGGGTGGGCGTGCCCGTGCAGCCGGGCACCGTGGCCCTGCGAGTGGACGATTTGAGCACCCTGTGGGTGGTGGCCGACATCTCCGAGTTCGACATCCCCGCGGTGGCGCCGGGCCAGGATGTGGACATCACCTTCGACGGCCTGCCTTACGACACCTTCCACGGCACGGTGGACGAGGTCGCGGCCGTGGGCGTGCCCGACCGGGCTTCGGGCGCGATGAACTTCCCGGTGCGCATTCGCCTCGACGACGCGGACGCCCGCATTCGGCCCGGCATGACCGCCGCGGTGACCATCTTCACCCAAACCTACAGCGATGTGCTGCTGGTGCCCAACCGCGCCGTGCGGGTGGTGGACGGCCAGCCTACCGTCTATGTGCTGCGGGGCGGCCAGCCCCAACCGGTGACCGTGCGCTTAGGCGCCAGTTCGGGCGAATACAGCGTGCTGTTGGAAGGCGACCTGGCCGAGGGCGACCGCATCGTCCTCAACCCGCCCAGCGCTTCGTCGCCTTTTGGGCCCTGACCCACCACGCCGGGAGGTTGTATGTCGGACCACGACATCGTCATTCAAGCCCGCGACCTGCACAAAATCTACCGCCTGGGGCGAAACGTGGAGGTGCACGCGCTGCGGGGCATCTCGTTCCAGGTGCAGCGGGGCGAAGCGCTGGCCATCATGGGCCCTTCGGGGTCGGGCAAATCCACGCTGATGAACCTCTTAGGCTGCTTGGACAAGCCCACCCGCGGGGAGTACATCCTCGACGGCCAGCCCGTGAGCGAACTGGACGACGACCAACTGGCCGTCATCCGCAATCGCAAGGTGGGCTTCGTGTTCCAGGCTTTCAACCTGCTGCCTCGGGTGAGCGCGCTGGAGAATGTCATGCTGCCCCTGCGCTACGCGGGCGTGTTGCGCGGTGCGGCAGCCAAAGCCCGCGCCGCGTTGGAGGCCGTGGGCCTGGGCGACCGCCTGCACCACAAGCCCAACGAACTGTCGGGCGGCCAGCAGCAACGAGTCGCCATCGCCCGCGCGCTGGTCAACGAACCCGCCATCATCCTGGCCGACGAGCCCACCGGCAACCTGGACACCCGGTCGGGCCAGGAAGTCATGGAGTTGCTGCTGCGCCTGAACCGCGAGCAGGGCACCACCCTCATCATCGTCACCCACGACCCCGAGGTCGCCGCGCAAACCCAGCGCATCTTGCACATTCGGGACGGTCGCCTGCATCACGAAGAAATCCGCGGCGCGGGGCCGGCCCCCACCGGAGGGAGTCCCCATGCTTAGCACCCTCTATCTGGCGCTGGCCGAAGCCGTGCGCAGTCTGGTCGCCAACAAAATGCGCTCGTTTTTGACGGTGCTGGGCATCGTCATCGGCGTGGCCGCGGTCATTGCGCTGCTGGCCATCGGCCGGGGCGCGCAGGCGGCCATCACCGGCTCCATCCAGGGCCTGGGCACCAACCTCATCTTCGTCGCGCCGGGCAACGCCCAAGACCCCGCGGCCGCGCGCAGCGCGCGGCCCCTGAGCATTCAGGATGTGTACGCGCTGCAGGACCCCGTGGCCGCGCCCTCGGTGCGTTGGGCCGTGCCCGTGGTGCAACGTGGGGTAACCGTCGCGCGCGGCGACCGCAGTCACAGCACCGTGGCTTTTGGCACCACGCCCGAGTATCAAATCGTGCGCAACTATGGCGTAAGCGAGGGCGCCTTTTTCACCGAAACCCACCTGCTCAGCCGGGCGCCCGTGGTGCTGCTGGGCCCCGAGGTGGCCGAGGTGCTCTTCGACCGCACCGAAGGCGTCGTGGGCGAGACCGTGCACATCAACGGCCATCCCTTTCGGGTCATCGGCGTGCTGGAAGCCAAAGGCGGCGGCGGCTTTGGCCCCAATCAGGACGACCGCATTGTGTTGCCGCATACGGCCATGACCGCGCGCATCTTCCCCGGCCTGCAGGGCAAGGTGGACGGAATCATGATCTCCGCGGTCAGCCCTGAAGCCATTGACCAGGCCCGCGAAGAAATCCGCCAGATTTTGCGCGTGCGCCACCGCCTGCGCCCCGACCAGGAAGACGACTTCACCATCTTCACCCAGCAGGAATTCCTGCAGGTCTTCGAGGTCATCACCGGCGTGCTGACCATCTTTCTGGGCGGCATCGCGGCCATCTCCCTGCTGGTGGGCGGCATCGGCATCATGAACATCATGCTGGTCTCGGTCACCGAGCGCACGCGCGAAATCGGCCTGCGCAAGGCCTTAGGGGCCCGCCGCCGGGACATTCTCGTCCAGTTCCTCACCGAAGCCACGCTGCTCAGCCTGGCCGGTGGTCTCATCGGCATTGCCCTGGGCTGGGGGCTGGCCGTGGCGGTCGAGCACATCGCGGCGCGCTTCGGCACCACCCTGCCCGTGGTGGTGGATGCCCAGGCCGTGCTGCTGGCGACCCTGTTCTCCGCGGGCGTGGGCATTTTCTTCGGCTTTTACCCGGCCAACCGGGCCGCCAAACTGGAGCCTGTCGAGGCATTGCGCTATGAATGATGTGGGAAAAACGCTCCGCTATGGGCCGGGCCGCGCCGCGAGGCGCGCGCGGCTCGCTCCCCTGTTGGGGTGGTTGGCGCTGGGG
>WGAK01000281.1 GCA_015494815.1 Anaerolineales bacterium
AGACACCTTCGACCTGGTGCATGTGCAACTGGCCCGGGTCGCGCCCGTGGCCGAGCACCTGACCGCCTGGCCCACGGTGTTGGATTTCATTGACGCGCTGTCGCTCAACATGCAACGCCGCGCGGCCCAGGAACGCGGCCTGCGCCGCGCGTTCTTCCGCCTGGAAGCCCGCCGCATGGCCGCGTATGAGCAACGGCTGGTGCGGGCGTACACCCGCCAGGTCGTGACTTCGGCCACCGACCGGGCCGCCATCGGCGACGCGGCCACCCTGCACATCGTCCCCAACGGCGTGGACCTGGAGCAATTCCCCCTGCATACCGGCCCGCGCGAGCCCGGGCTGATTGTCTTCACGGGCCGCATGGGCTACTTTCCCAACGAAGAGGCCGCGGTGTTCTTCGCCACCCAGGTGCTGCCCCAGGTGCAACGGCATGTGCCTCAGGCCCGCTTCGTCATCGTGGGCGCGGACCCCAGCCCGCGGGTACGCCGCCTGGCGCAGTTGCCCGGCGTGGAGGTCACGGGCTTCGTCCCTCGGGTGCAGGACTACCTGGCCCGGGCTCAGGTCGCGGTCGCGCCCATGCGGTCGGGTTCGGGCATTCAGAACAAGGTGCTGGAGGCGATGGCCGCCGGCGCGCCGCTGGTGGTCACTTCGTACGCGCTGGGGGGCATCACGGCCCGGCCCGACGAGCACCTGCTGGTCGCCGACGACCCCACCGACCTGGCCGCGCAGGTGGTGCGTTTGCTGCGCGACGCGGCCTTGCGGCAACGGTTGCGGCAGGCCGCGCGGGCCTGGGTAGCCCGTCATCATTCCTGGGCCCAGGCCACGGCCCAACTGGAGGCCGTCTATCACCTGGCCCGCCGCGACCACGCCCGGGCCGAGGCAACGCCCCGCGCCTGAACCGCGCTCACACCCCCGGCGCGCTGCCCGCGGGCTTGCCGGCCAACACCTCGGCCGTAGCCGAACGCACCAGCGCGGCAATGGCCCGCACCTCGCGCACCAGTTGGGCAAAGCGTTCGGGCTTTAGCGACTGCGCGCCGTCGGACAGCGCCTCTTCGGGCCGGGGGTGCACTTCCACGATGAGGCCGTCCGCACCGGCCGCGATGGCCGCGCGCGCGATGGGCGTGACATAGGCCCAATGGCCGGTGCTGTGGCTGGGGTCCAGCAGCACGGGCAAATGGGTGCTGGCCTTGAGCACCGGGATGGCGTTGATGTCGGTGGTGTTGCGGGTGCTGGGCTCGAAAGTGCGGATGCCCCGCTCGCACAGCACCACCTGCCGGTTGCCCCCGGCCAGGATGTATTCGGCCGCCAACAAGAACTCGCTCAAAGTCGCGCTCATGCCCCGCTTGAGCAGCACGGGCTTGCGTCGCGCGCCCACCGCCTTGAGCAGAGCGAAGTTTTGCATGTTGCGCGCGCCAATCTGGAACATGTCGGCATACTCGGCCACCAGGTCCACCTGGTCCACGGCCATGACCTCGGTAACCACGGGCAAACCGGTGGCCTCGCGGGCCTCGGCCAGGTAGCGCAGCCCTTCTTCGCCCAGCCCCTGGAACGAGTAGGGCGAAGTGCGGGGCTTGAACGCGCCGCCCCGCAGCATGTGCGCGCCGGCCTCTTTGACCGCGTGGGCGATTTCCAGCATCTGGCTGCGGCTTTCCACCGAGCACGGCCCCGCGATGAGCACGATGTCGTCGCCGCCGAAGCGCACGCCGCCCACCTCGACGATGCTGTTGTTCGGGTGGAACTCGCGCGAACTCAACTTGTAGGGCCGCGAAATGGGCACCACCCGGGCCACGCCGGGCAGATGGACGAATGCGCCGGGGTCGGCCCGGCGGGCCTCACCGATGACGCCGATGACCACGCGCTCCTGCCCGTGGGAGACATGAGGCGTGAAGCCCAAGTCTTGCACCCGGGCCAACACCCGCTCCACATCCTGGGGGCGGGCGTCGCGACGCATCACAATCATCATGGCTCAACCTCCTGACAAGGCGAAATGGCCGATTCGTTGGGGGGCAAGGGGCCGCCGCGGGCCAGGTCGGGCCGCAAGCGCGCGGCCGCGCCCAGATACACATGGCGGATGGCCGCCTGGGGCCGGTCGGTGTTCCAATGGATGAGCACCCGCACCACACGCGGCATGGCATCGGGCACCGCGATTTCGGTTGCGGACAACAGCGGCACTTGCAGCCAACCCAGTTGGCGCGCGGCCAGGGCCGGATAGACCGCGTTCAGGTCCGGCGTCAGGGTGAAGAACACGCTGACCATGTCGTCGGGATGCAGGCCGGGGTTGGCCTGGCAGATGGCCCGCAACAACTGCCGGGTAGCCGCGAGGATGCTCTCGCGAGTATTGGCGGCGACGCTGTTGGCGCCGCGAATGCCACGCACGGCCATGCTTCATCCTCCGGCGAAAAGAAAATGCGAGGCCCCGCTGGCCTCGCACCGCTATCCCCAGAACACCACGAAGGGCTACGCAGCGCGTTCGGCCAACGGCTTCGGGCGCCCGAAACCGTAAAACCCATACGCGGCGTAGCCCACCATCCGTTCCATCACGCTGCTCCGGGGTGAAGTGCCCTGATTCTACTGCACGGCCCGCGGCTTTGTCAAGGAAGGCGGGCCGACATCGGGCCGCGGCCGTTCACACCCGGCGACCGCCCTTAAGCGAGGCTTGCAGCGCTTCCAACTCGTCCCAGCGCCCTTCCGCGGCCAGTTTGGCCTGCTCGGCCCAGGTCTCGGGGCTGGTGATGCGCCGCACGCCCGCGGCGTCCAGAATGGCCTGCAATTCCTCGGGCGTCCGCGCGGCCAGTTCCGCGAAGGTGGTGATGCCCGCGGCGTGGAGCACCTGCTCCATCTTGGGGCCAATGCCCTCGATGCGCTTCAAATCGTCGGGCTCGACCGGCGCCGGCGTCGGTTCGGGCTCGGCCTCGGCCTCCGCGTGCGCCGCATGGCCGTGATGGTGCTTGTACGCATCCCACTTATGGCCCTGCACTTCGGGTAAAATAGGGGCCTCGGTCGTGTCCTCCTCGCGCCGGAACACGGTGTAGATGAGCCACGCCACGGCCAGGACCACCATGAGCACAATGGTGTACGCCACGGTCAACGCGCTGCGAATCATGTGGACCTCCTGGGGCAAACATGCCAAATCTTCGACGAGGCATTATACCATGAGCCCAACGCGGTCTTACGCGTGGTGGAGACCTGTCACCCTCACCGCGGCAATCTGGTTGCTGGCCCTGGCCGCGGGATTGGCCGCCTGGGGGGCGCAGCCCGAGGCGTGGTTCCTGCCCGGCCAGCGCTATGCCCTGCCCGGCTTGCACGCGCGCCCCGGCGAAGGCTACGACGGGCAGTTCGTGCTCTACATGGCCCTGGACCCGCGCCCCGCGACGGTGGCCCCGCACCTGGACGTGCCCGCGTATCGCTACCAGCGCGTGCTGCTGCCGTGGCTGGCCCATTGGCTGGGGCAGGGCCACCCCCAAGGCGCGCTGGTCGCGGTGCTGGCGCTGAACTTGCTGGGGCACCTGGCCGGAACCGCGGTGGTGGCTTGGCGTCTGGCCGCCTGGGGACGCCCCTCCGGTTGGGCCCTGCTCTATGGCCTGTGGCCGGGCCTGCTCTTCGCGGCCCGGGTAGGGCTGCCCGAACCCCTGGCCTACGGCCTGGCGCTACTGGCCTGGCGCGCCCACGAGGCCCGGCGTCCTGCCCTGGCCGCGGGGCTGTACCTGGCCGCGGCCCTGACCAAGGAAGTCACCCTGGCGCTGGCCGCGGCCCAGGCCCTGGCCGTGCTGGCCCAACGCCGCCCGCGCGCGGCCTGGCCGCTGCTCGCGGCGGGGCTGGGGTGGCTGGGCTGGCAAGCCTGGCTGAAGGCCACCTTCGGCACCGTGGGCTTCGCGGCCGGGGGCGCAGGCGCCACGGGCTGGGAGGTCATACCCCTGGGCGGACTGCTGCGGGTGGCTCTGCAAAACCCTCGCCTGGGGCTGGTGTACGGCCTGGTCTTCGGCCCGGCCTATGGTGTTCCCATCGTGGTCGCGGCCCGGCAAGTGCTACGCCAGGGCCGCGCAGCCCTGCGCGACCCCTACGCGTTGCTGCTGGCCGTGCATCTGGGGCTGGTGTTGTTCCTGCCCTATTCCACCTGGCGGGAGCCGTTTGCGGTGCTGCGGGTGTTGACGGGTTTGCTGCTATCGTTTTGGCTATACGAAGTGCGCGGCGGTCATTGGGCTTTGCTCCGCCGCCTGACGCCCTTCTGGGCCGCCCAGGCCGCATTTTTGCTGGCCCGAGGCTGATTTCCCCAAGGACCAACGCCTCATGCCCTCGCTGCGCTCCATCCTCGACCGGGTCGCCCGCCGTGGCCGCGTCGCCCCTGCCGAAGCCCGCGCGCTGATGCACGCCCAGGGCGCCGACCTGGCCGCGCTCATGGCCCTGGCCGCCGAGTGGACCCGGCAGGCCCACGGCCGCACCGTGTCCTTCTCCCGCAATGTGTTCATCCCACTCACCAACTTGTGCCGCGACCGCTGCGGGTATTGTGCGTTCGTCAAGGCGCCCGGCGACCCCGCAGCCCGCTACCTGACCCCCGACGAAGTGCTGGCCATCGCCCGGCAAGGAGCAGCCCACGGCTGCCGCGAGGCCCTGTTCAGCCTGGGCGACAAGCCCGAGCGCGCCCATCGGGTCGCGCGCGAATGGCTGCAACGGCTGGGGTACCCCTCGACCGTCGCCTACTTGCACCGCATGGCCGCGCGCGTGCTGGAGGAAACCGGCTTGCTGCCCCACCTCAATCCCGGCGTGCTGACTTACGACGAACTGGCCCAACTGCGCGAAGTCAGCGCCAGCATGGGGTTGATGCTCGAATCGGTGAGCGAACGCCTGCTGCGCCCCGGCGGGCCGCACTTCGGTTGTCCCGACAAGCACCCCGCGTTGCGCTTGCGCATGTTGAACGACGCAGGGCGATTGCGCATCCCCTTCACCACGGGCATCCTCATCGGCATCGGCGAGACACCCGCCGAGCGGGTGGACAGTTTGTTCGCCATTGCCGCGGTGCACCGCCGCCACGGGCACATCCAGGAGGTCATCATCCAGAACTTTCGGGCCAAGCCCGGCACCCGCATGGCCCGGCATCCCGAGCCCACGGTATGGGACATGGCCCGCACGCTGGCCGTGGCGCGGCTCATCCTGGGGCCGACGATGAACATTCAGGCGCCGCCCAACCTGACCCCCGACGCGTACGGCTGGTATCTGCTGGCCGGGGCCAACGATTGGGGCGGCGTGTCGCCCCTGACCCGCGACCACATCAACCCCGAGGCGCCGTGGCCCAAACTGGACGAACTGCAGGCCGTGACCGAAGCCGCGGGGTACCGGCTGGTCGAGCGGCTGCCCGTTTATCCCGCCTATGCGGGACCTGAATGGCTGGCCCCGCGAGTATGGGAGCGGGTGCGCGCGCTGGCAACGGCTCACGGCGAGGCCAGGGTGTAGACTCGAAACTGGGTCCACACCACCTGCCACGGCGCAACCGGCGGCGCGGCGGCCCACAGTCCCACCTGCCCCGGCGCCAGAGCGTCATCGCGGGCCTGCACCACCAACCGACCGTTCACATACAACTGCAACACGCCCCGGTTGCACACCGCGTGCAGGTCCTGCTGCCCACGCTGCACGGGCAGGCCGGGCGTGGGCGTAGGCGACGGCACGGGCACAGGCGCAGTTGTGGGCGTAGGCGTGCTGGGCGAGGGGGTCGGCCCGGCCACCGGCGGCACCGCGGTCCAGGGCGTGAGTCGCCACGCGCCCTCGACGGTGTGCTTCCAGATGGCCGCGAACCCGTCGCCGCTGAGCACCAGGGCGTAGAACTCGGGCCGGTCCGCCGGCGGCACGCCCAGAGGCATGGCCGTGGGAGGCGCGAAGCGCGCCGCGTCCGCGACGGTCCAGCGTTGCTCGTGATAGTGGCACACCACGCCCCAGGCCCCGGATGCGCTCAAGCCCTCCCAGTGGGCCTGGGCGCGCAACAAAATCGCCGGCCGCGGGGGCGCGCCCCAGGGCGCGACCACCACCACGGCCTGCAGGGGTTCCCGAAAAGCCACCGCGTAGGTGCCGGGCTGCGGCGCGGGCCGCACGGTTACCGGCGTATCGGGCCACAGCCCCCCGGCCAGCCATTCGTTCGCGGCCGAACGCCACAGCCGGCCCTGGCGCATGGGCGGTGTGGGCACGGGGGTGGGCGTGGCCCAGACCTGCCACATGGATTGGGGGGACCAGTCCGCCAGGCCGACGGCCAGCAGCGCGCCGCACAGCATCGCCACGCCCAGCAACACACTGCCCAGGCCAATGGCCAGACGCAGCACGGGGTCTCGCCGGGCGAAGAACCACAGCAAGACAGCCACGCCCAAAGCCAGCCCTGCCGCTATTTTCAGCAGGAGCATGGATTCCAGAGGGGCTACCAGCAGCAGAAACAGCAAGGCCACAAAAGGGAAGTAGCCCACCACGAACCGAATCAGGCCACGCAGCAAACGCCCCAACTGCCGTCTCATGGCCCGGCCTCCTGCTGCCAGCGCGCCCAGGCTGCGGGGGTGTCCACATCGAAGCCCACGGCTTCGTCCAGCCAGGGCACCTCCAGCAGGGCGTAGCGACTCAGCACGGCCCGCCCGCCCACATCGCCTTGCAGCGCGAGCAAGTCGGCGTAGGTGCGCCGGTCGAACAGCACCGGTTGGCCGCGCGTGCCGTCGGGCAGCCGGGGCGCAACCACCGCGGCCAGGGTGCGGACGTGGGCTTCCACCAGGGCGCGCGGCAGGGTCGGCGGCAAG
>WGAK01000282.1 GCA_015494815.1 Anaerolineales bacterium
CGGGGTGTGGCCCCGGGCCGAGCGCGCCACCCAGGCCGGCCCTCAACCCCTGGCCGGGCTGACCTTCGTCATCACCGGCACCCTGCCCGGCATCACCCGCGACGAGGCCAAAGCCTGGCTCGAAGCCCAGGGCGCCAAGGTCACCAACTCGGTCAGTCGCAAGACCTCGTATCTCATCGTGGGCGACAACCCGGGCTCCAAACTGACCCGGGCCCAGGCCCTGGGCGTCCCCACGCTGAGTTGGGACGAGGTGCAGGCCCTGGCCCAGACGCCCGGCGGCCGGCCTTAAATCGCCTTCCCCCAACGCCAACCGGGGGACGAGCCCCATCAGGCCCGTCCCCCGGCCAACCGCCTGCCGCGCCGCGGCTTAGTGCAGAATTTGCGAGAGGAACTTCTTGGTGCGCTCTTCCTTGGGGTTGGTGAAAATCTCCTCGGGCTTGCCGCTTTCCACCACCTCGCCCTTGTCGAAGAAGAACATGCGGTCGGCCACGGCCCGGGCAAAGCCCATCTCGTGGGTGACCACCAGCATGGTCATGCCGCTCTGCGCCAGTTCAATCATCACATCGAGCACTTCTTTAATCATCTCGGGGTCCAGCGCAGAGGTGGGCTCATCGAAGAGCATGATTTTGGGCTGCATGGCCAGCGCGCGGGCAATGGCCACCCGCTGCTGCTGACCGCCCGAGAGTTGCCCCGGATATTTGTGCGCCTGGTCGGGAATGCCCACCCGCGCCAGCAATTCCATGGCAATCTTCTCGGCCTTTTCCTTGGGCCACTTGCGCACATGGATGGGCGCCAGGGTGATGTTCTCCAGCACCGTCAAATGCGGGAAGAGGTTGAACTGCTGGAAGACCATGCCCACTTCGCGGCGGATTTTCTCGATGTTACGCACATCGTGCGAGAGTTCGATGCCGTCCACCACGATGCGGCCCTTCTGATGCTCCTCCAGCCGATTGATGCAGCGGATGAAAGTGGATTTGCCCGACCCGGACGGCCCGAAAATCACAATCACCTCGCCGGGCCACACCTGCATGTTGATGCCCTTGAGCGCGTGAAAGTGGCCGTACCACTTGTGCACATCCTCGGCGATGATGATAGGGTCCTGGTCGTAGCGCGCGTGGCTCTGCTTGCGCGCGGTGGGTTGATACTGTTTGTTCAAGGTGGCCTGGGATTGTCCTTCTGCGGCCATGAGAGCCTCCTTTGCGAAAACTTAGCGCTGCCCTACGCCCAGGGCGTGCTCCAGGCGCCGGCTGGCATACGACATGCCGTAACTCAACACCCAGAACACCAGGGCGACGAACAAGTACACTTCCCGCTGGGTACCAATCCACGCGGGGTTGGACAACACGCTCTGGGCCACGCCCAGGATGTCCAGCAAGCCCACGATGGTCACCAGGGTGGTGTCTTTGAGCAAGCCGATGAACTGCCCCACCAGCACGGGGATGACATTGCGCAGGGCCTGGGGCAGGATGATGAGCACCATGGTCTGCGTGGCGGTCAGGCCCAGCGCGTGCGCGGCTTCGTATTGGCCCTTGGAGATGGCCTGCAAGCCGCCGCGCACATTCTCGGCCATGTAAGCCGCGGCGAACATGATGACGCCCATGATGGCCCGCACCACCCGGTCAATGGACATCTCGGGCGGCAGCAAAATGGGGAACATGACCTGGGCCATGAACAGGATGGTGATGAAGGGCACGCCGCGGACGAACTCGATGTAGAGGATGCTGAACAGCCGCACCACGGGCAGGCTGGAGCGCCGCCCCAGGGCAAAGGCAATGCCCAGGGGGAAACTGAACATGATGCCGAAGACGGCAATCAAGATGTTCAGCAGCAGGCCGCCCCAGTGAGCCGACGCCACCTTGGCCATCCAGGTGCGGCTCAGGGGCTCATAGGCCACGAAGATGAAGATGAGGAGGGGAATGTAGGCCAGGCCCAGTTGGATGGCCAGCCGCTTGATGCCCTCCAGGTGCGCGTAGCGCCGCGCCGCGGACCACACCAGGAAGCCCACCACCGCGGCGCCCACCAGGGCGCCCCGCCACGCGGGCATCAGCAAGCCCAGCACCAGCAGCGCGGCGTGGCCGACGGCCACCCACGGCACGCCCGGCGCCCAGCCCGCGGCGATGAACGAGGCCACCACCACGGCCAACTGCACCGCGACCGCGTACTTCCAGAAAGGCTCTTCGGGCAGGCCCCACCCGCGCACGAGCAATACGAACGTGGGGAAATACAGCACCCAGCCGATGATGGCCCACACGCGGCCCTTGCGCGTCCGGGACCAGCGGCCCAGGGCCCAGGCGGCCAGGGCCAGCACCAGGGCGGTCAGCCATCCCAGCCGCGCGGCACCGTGCGAGGCCAGGCCCAGCACCACCGGCACGGCCAGCAGCACCCAGGCCACCCGCTCGCGGCGGGTCACCCACACGCCCCACGAGTAGCCGACCAGCAGGGCAACCAACCCGATGGCCGTCCACACCCGCCACATATGCTCGGGGGGATAGGAGCCCACCATCAGGATGCGCATGTTGGCCGGCAGCACCTCCCAGCGGGCATGCAAAGCCCACGAGACCGTGCCCTTGAGCAGCACATAAATCAGCCACAGGCTCACGGCCGTGAGCACGAAGTTGTACCACGGCGTGAGCAAATTCTTGTACACCCACCCCAGCAGCGTGAAGCGTTCGGTCGGGGGCGGCAACGCGTCGGTCGTCGAGGAAGTGTGCGCTGGCTGAGGCATGACTACCGCTCCACGAGGCGAATCTTGCGGTTATACCAGTTCATGAAGGCCGAGGTGATGAGGCTGAAACTGAGGTACACGCCCATGATGATGACAATCACCTCGATGGACCGGCCGGTCTGGTTGAAGATGGTGCCGGCCACATTGAACAGGTCCGGATACCCGATGGCCACCGCCAGGGTGGAGTTCTTGGTCAGGTTCAAATACTGGCTGGTCAAGGGCGGGACGATGACCCGCAGGGCCTGCGGAAAGACCACGAAGCGCAGCATCTGGAAGGTGGTCAGGCCCAGGGCGCGAGCGGCCTCGATTTGGCCCTTGCTCACCGCCTGCAAGCCGGCCCGCACCACTTCCGCGATGTACGCGCCCGTGTAAATCACCAGGCCCGACAACAAGGCCAGAAACTCGGGGGACAACTTCAGGCCGCCGGCCACCAGCCGCTTTTTGACCTCGGGCACCACCACGCGCAGAGGCGCCTGTCCGGCCGAGGTCTGCACCACCACCCAGCCCAACGCGGCCACCACGCCGAACGC
>WGAK01000283.1 GCA_015494815.1 Anaerolineales bacterium
CACCGCGGCCGTGGCCCTGTGGCTGGCCGTGGCCTTCCCCATGCAGCGGGTGGTCACCCAGGTACTCTCTGAGCCGCTGTTTTTGGTGCAAATCGGGTTGCTGGCCTGGGCCCTGGACCGCTGGCAGGCTGCCCCCACGCGCAGCCGGGCCGTGCTGACCGGCCTGCTGGCCGCGTGGGCCGTCTATACCCGCTGGATTGGCCTCGCCTTGCTGGTCTGGGCCGCGGGTGACATGCTGTGGGCCTGGCGACGGACGCGTCCGCCCGCCTGGATGCGGCAGGCCGGCGCCGCGCTGCTGGCCGCGGGGCTGCCCATTGCCGCGCTCCTGGCCGCGGGGGCCGCGGTGGCGCCGGCCGCTACCGGACGCCCCTTAGGCTGGCACCCGCCCGATGCAACCCGGTGGACCCAGGCCGCGACCACCATCGCGCAATGGGTGACGCCCCTTTTCGGCCTGCGCACGCCCACCCAGGCCTGGGCCTGGGCCGCGGTGGTGCTGGTGGGCGGCCTGACCATCGCCCTTTGGGCCGCCCGCGGGCCCCGCGCGGAGCCGGTTCCCCACCCCGCCGCGCCCGACGACGCGGCCTTCGTGTGGCGTTGGGGCAGCCTGCTGGTCGGGTACGGCGGTCTGTTGGTCCTGGCCATCACCGTGGCCGACGCGTCCACGCCGTTGGACTGGCGCCTGCTGGCGCCGGTGTTTTGGGCCGGGTCGGTGTTGGTGGGCGGCGCGGCCTGGCGCACCTTGGGCCGCCGGTGGCCCACCGCGCTGCTGTTGGCCTGGGTGGGGCTGACCTTGCTGCGCTATACCTGGACCTGGGACCGCCAACTGCTGGTGCGCAAAATGCACCAGGCGGGCGCGGGGCTGCGCAACGAAGCCTGGCAGACCGCGGCCATCTGGCCCGCGCTGCGCGCCCTACCGTCCCAGGTGGTGGTGGTGACCAACGAATTGCCCGAGACCGAGTATTACGCCGACCGCCCCGCGTGGCCTCTGCCCGCTCAGCCGGTGTGGCGCGCGGGGCGGCCCTATGTGTACGACCCCGTAGCGGGGGCCTACATCCCGGTGGCGCAAGACGAGCCCACGGCCTGGGGCGCCTGGGTGGCGCAGCACTGGCAAGGACGCTGTGCGGCCATCGCACTGGTGACCGTAGCCCTGCCCGACGACGAGGCTGCGGCCTTGCAGGCGCAACTGGCCGCGCATCTGGCCCTGGTGCAGCAGGTGGACGGCGGCGTGCTTTTCGCGCCCCCGCGCCCCGCGTGCCCCTGGTGGGAGGCGCAACGACCATGATACCTTCAGGCGCGTGGCCCGGCTTGCTGGCCGGGTTGGGCATCGGTTTCGTGTTGGGGCTGACGGGCATGGGCGGCGGTGCGCTCATGCTGCCTTTCTTGCTGTGGGTGGCCAAACTCTCGCCCGTCCTGGCCGTAGGGACCGACCTGGTCTTCACCACCATCACCCGGCTGGTGGGCGCAGTGCAACATCGGCGGCAGAAGACCGTGTGGCTGCGGCCCGTGTTCTACCTGGCCCTGGGCAGCCTGCCGGGCGCGTGGTTGGGCGCGTGGTGGGTGTTGCACCGGGCCGCGGGCGACACCCGCTGGCTGGAGGTGGGCATGCCCCGGCTCATCGGCGCAATGTTGTTGGTGGTGGGCGGAATCACCTTGGGCCGCAGTCTGGGGTGGTTGCACGCGCCCGACCTGGTCAAAGAACGCTGGCCCTCGGCCCGCGCCGCGTGGCTCATCGGCTTTGGGGGTGGCCTGGCCGTGGGTACCACCTCGGTGGGCGGCGGCACCCTCATCGCCGCGGTTTTCTTGCTGCTCTATGCCGTGCCGCCCCAGCACCTGGTGGGCCTGGATGTGCTGCATGGCGCGCTGCTCTCGGGTTCGGCCATGCTGCCTTACATCTGGAAGGGGCAGGTGGCCTGGGGCCTTCTGCCCTGGCTGTGGGCCGGCGCGCTGCCCGGCGTGTGGCTGGGCTCCCGCCTGGTGGCTCGACTGCCGGCCCGGCGGGTGCATCGAGTGCTGGGAATTCTGGTATTATTGGCCGGGGTACGCTTGTTGTGGCCCTGACCTTCCCGCGGCTCGGCCGCGGCATTTTCGCGCTTCCCTGGAGGACCGTATGCCCGACTTGATTCCCCCGCACGGCGGGACGCTGGTCAATCGCCTGCTCACCGGCGCGCTGCGCGAAGCCGCACGGCAGCGCGCCGCGCACCTGCCGCGTGTGCCCCTTTCGCGCGCCAACCTGGCCGACCTGGAGTTGATTGCGGTGGGCGCCTACAGCCCGCTGACGGGCTTCTTGCGCCGCGACGATTACCGGCGGGTGGTGGACGAGATGCGCCTGACCAGCGGGCTGGTGTGGCCCATCCCCGTCACCTTGGCCGTGGACGCGGACACGGCCCGCGCGTTGCGCGTCGGGCAGGATGTGACGCTGACCGAAGGCGACCGTCCCCTGGCCGTGCTGCATATTGACGAAATCTACCCCTACGACAAAGCCCACGAGGCTCGCGAGGTGTATCGCACCACCGACGAGGCGCATCCCGGCGTGGCCCGGCTTTACGCGCAGGGCGATTACCTGTTGGGCGGCGATGTGTGGGTCTTCGACCTGCCGCGCGCGGCCCACGAGGAATTCCCCGACCTGCGCTACACCCCGGCCCAAACCCGTCGCCTGTTCGCCCAGCGCGGCTGGCGTCGGGTGGTGGCGTTCCAGACCCGCAACCCCATCCACCGGGCCCACGAATACATCCAAAAGACCGCGCTGGAAATCGTGGACGGCCTGTTTCTGCACCCGCTGGTGGGCGAGACCAAGCCCGACGACATCCCTGCGGAGGTGCGCATGGCCAGTTACCGGGTGGTGCTCGAGAAGTACTACCCGCGCGACCGGGTGCTGTTGGGCGTGTTCCCCGCGGCCATGCGCTACGCGGGGCCGCGCGAGGCCATCATGCACGCGCTGGCCCGCAAGAATTACGGCGCCACCCACTTCATCGTGGGCCGCGACCACGCGGGGGTCGGCAACTATTACGGCACCTACGATGCCCAGCGCATCTTCGACCAGTTTCCCCCCGAGGATATCGGCATCGTGCCCTTGCGCTTTGAGCACGCGTTCTATTGCCGCGATTGCGGCACGGTGGTCACGGCCAAGACCTGCCCTCACGGGCCCGATTCGTGGCTGCACCTGTCGGGCACCGAGGTGCGGGCCCGCCTGCGCCGGGGCGAGATGCTGCCGCCCGAGTTTACCCGTCCCGAAGTGAGCGCGGTGCTGCGGGCTGCGCTGCAGGCCCAGGCCGCGCAGTAGGAGGCTGGCATGAAACACGACCTGGACGCGCGCCTGGCCGAGCACGGGCTGGACGCGCTGGTGGTGGTGGGCCCCGGCGGGCATAACCCCGCGCTGGTGTACCTGACCGGCGGCCCCGCGCATCTGACCAATGCCTGGCTGGTGAAGCGCGTCGGCCAGGCGCCGGTGCTGTACCACTGGCCGATGGAACGCGACGAAGCCGCCCGCACCGGCTTGTCCACCCGCAGTCTGGCGCCGTTTTCGCTGCGGCGCTTCTTGCCCGCGGCCGAGGGCGATGCCTTTCGGGCCCAGGTGCTGCAGGTGTTGGCCCTGCTGGACGACATGGGCCTGCACCGGGGCACCATCGGCGTCACCGGCCGGGTGGAATTGGGCCCCTGGCTGAGCCTGTGGCAGGCCGTTCAGCAGGCCCGCCCCGACCTTCGGGTGGAAGGGCGCCGGGCCCACCAGGTGTTGAGCGCGGCGCGGGTGACCAAGGACCCGGACGAGGTGGCCCGCATCCGGCGCATGGGCGCGCTGACCGTGGAAGTGGTCGGCCGGGTGGCCGAGCGCCTGCAAAGCCTGCGTCGCGGCCCCGACGACCTGGTGTACGATGCCGCGGGCGAGGCGGTCACCATCGGCCAGGTCAAGGGCTGGATTCGGCGCTGGGTGGCCGAGTTGGGCGGCGAACTGCCCCTGGCGGTCATCTTTGCCCAGGGCTACGACGCGGGCGTGCCCCACAGCGTGGGCGACGACGCCGCGGCGCTGCGCGCGGGGGTGCCCATCGTGTTCGACATCTTCCCCCAAGAGGCGGGCGGGGGCTATTTCTACGATTTCACCCGCACCTGGAGCCTGGGGTATGCCACCGACGAGGTGCAGGCCCTGCACGCCCAGGTGCTGGAAGCCTACGACGCGGCCCTGGACGCGGTGCGGGCCGGACAGCCCGCGGCCGCGCCCTTCGAGCGGGCTTGCGATGTGCTGGAAGGTTACGGCCACCCCACCAGCCGCACCCAACCGGGCACGCAAACGGGCTTCGTGCACAGCCTGGGCCACGGCCTGGGCCTCGACATCCACGAGGAGCCCCGCCTGGCCCAGGGGCAAACCCGCCCCCTGGAGCCCGGCATGGTGGTCACCGTGGAGCCCGGCCTGTATTACCCCGAGCGGGCCATCGGCATCCGGGTAGAGGACACGGTCTACCTGGGGCCCGACGGGCATCCTCAGGTGCTGGCCGCGTACCCCACCGACCTGGTGCTGCCGCTGCGCGGATGAGGGGCACGATGCGCGTCGCGACCACCAGGCCTGCGCGTCGCGACGGGGCGCGGGCCTATGGGCTGTTGACTTTGGCCCTGTTGGTGTTGGGTTTCGCGCCCCTGCTGGTGCGTTATGCCCGCCAGGCGCCGGGGCCGGTCATCGCCGCGTATCGCATGAGCGGCGCATGGTTGCTGACCACGCCCTATGTGGCCTATCGGGCCTGGCGCGGGCAACGCCCGGCCTGGAGCCGGGCCTGGGTGTGGGCCCTGCTGGGCGGGGTGTGCTTTGGCCTCGACCTGGCCGTGTGGAGCACGGGAGTGGTGCTCAGCGGCGCGACCACGCCCACCTTGCTGGTCAACACCTCGCCGGTATGGGTCGGCCTGGTGACCCGCTGGCTGTGGCGCGAGCCCCTACCCCGGGGGTTTTGGCCCGCGGTGGGGGTGATGTTGCTCGGCGCGGCCCTGGTGGTCACCCGCGGCCAATGGGACGCGCTGGCCTGGGACCTGGGCGCGTGGCTGGGCCTGGCGGCCGCGCTGTTCTTCGCGGGCTATCAGTTGTTCGCCCAGCGGGCCCGGGCCCACATTCCCACCGCGTGGGGCTTTTGGCTCACCACCGGCGGCGCGGCGCTGGTGCTCTGGCCTCTCGTCGCGCTCGTCGGCTGGCCCTGGCGGGGCTTTTCCGCCCAAACCTGGTGGGCGTTGGCCGCGCTGGCCGTGGTGGTGCAAAGCGGCGGATGGCTGCTCATTCAGGAAGTGCAAGGCTTGCTTCCGGCCGCGGTTATCGCACCCGCGTTGCTGGGCCAGCCCATCCTCACCGCGGTGCTGGCCGCGGCCCTGCTGGGAGAACGCCTCACGGGCGTGCAAATCGTGGGCGGGGCTCTGGTGCTGGTTAGCGTGTATTGGATTCTGCGAGGCGCGACCCCGCGGCAGGGTTAGCCGCGCGGGGCTGGGCTACCATTCCGAGGTGCGCTCCAGCAGGCCCTGGGCCCGGGCCCGGCGTTCCCCCCAGCGAAAGACCCACCACCCCACCAGGATGGTCGCGCCGGCCGAAAGCACGAAGTAGGTCAGCACGGTCGCGGTGGGCACGCCTTGCCAGGTGGGGAACTGCGCGGCTACCCCGGGCAACAAAGCCCGGCGCACCAGTTCCAGCCAATAGGTGATGGGCAGCACCCGGCCCACGGGCTGCAAGGCTCGGGGCAGCACTTCCAGGGGGAAGATGGCGCCGCTGAAGAGGTACAGCGCGCCGCCTACAGCCTCGCCCAGCACCCACAGGTAGCGGGTGGCATTGAGGCTGACCGCGGCCAACAGCAGGCCCATGAACACCAGCACCACCATGCCCAGGGCCATGCTCAGGCCCAGCAGGGGCCAGTCTACGGCCCGCAGGTCCAGAGGCAGGTCCAGCAGCCACACGCCGGCCACCAGCACCACCAACACGCTGCGACTGGAGAGCACGATGCTGGTCAGGCCTCGGCCCAGCAGGTAGGCCATCAGGTCCATCGGCGCCAGGGCCAGGTATTTGAGCGTGTAGTAATGCTCTCGGTCGTCAATCACGGCCCAGGCCACATCTTGAAAGACGCCGCCCACGAACATGTAGAACGCGTTGCCCACATACAGATAGGCAAACAGCGGGTCGTGCCACGCGCCCTGGGTGACCACGCCGTACATGACCACCAGGATGGCGACCGTCGCCAGGGGGCGCAGCAAAATGTAGGCCACCATCCACAAAGGGTGGCTCATCCAGTTGAAGTGAATCTGCCAGCCCAGCCAGGCTGCCGCGCGCACCACCTGCCCGAACGAAGGCCGAGGGGCGCGGATACCCGGCCGGGCTGCCTGGACCGCGGTCGGTCGCACGCGGGGCTACTCCTTCACCCGGGTGACATAGGCGCCCGTGCGGGTATCCACGCGAATCTTGTCGCCCGCTCTGATGAAGTGGGGCACCTCGACCCGCAGGCCCGTGTCGGTGGTGACCTTCTTGGTCAGCCCCGTGGCCGTGTCGCCTTTGACCGCGACCTCGGCCTCGACCACCTCCATGTCCACCGTGGTGGGCAGTTCGATGTCCAAAGGCCGGCCCTTCAAGAAGGTCAACTTGACCTCCATGCCTTCTTTGAGATAATATTGCGCCTCGGCCACCATCTCCGCGGGGATGGCGTATTGCTCGTAGGTCTCCATGTCCATGAAGTAATAATCATGGCCGTCGTTGTACAAATACTGGGCCTGGTGATGGTCCAAACGCACCTCCGGCACCTGATTGCCCGAGGGGAAAGTGCGCTCGACAATCGCGCCGGTGGTCAAATCCCGGGCTTTGACCCGAATGATGGCCTTGCCACGGCCGGGCTTGTGGTGGTGATACTCCAGCACCCGGTACACGCGGCCGTCCAGTTCAAAGGTCACGCCCTTGCGCAGTTCGGTGACATCCAGCATAGCGACCTCCTGAGAGAAGATGGGGGAAGCCTCCGGTGGGGCCGGGGCTCACAGGGCCAAACGCCGAAACACGAACGAGGGGGTGTGCTGGATGACCAGCATCACCCACCGCCAGCGAGCCGGGGTATAGATGACCTGCTTGCGTCGACGCATGGCCCGCACGACATCGCGGGCCACCTGCTCGGGCGAGGCCACCCAGAAAACCTTCTTGGGCCGGGCGGTTTGCAACATGGGCGTATCAATGAAGCCCGGCTTGACCGTGAGCACATGCACGCCGTGGCGGGTCAAGCGGTTGCGCAGCGATTCCAGGTAGGTGGTCAGACCGGCCTTGGCCGCGTGATAGGCGGGCATGCCCACCCGCCCCCGGTCGCCGGCTACCGAGGAGATGCCCACGATATGCCCGCGGCCCAGCATGCGGAACAGCGTCGCGGCCTGGTCCAGCCAGGCCACCGCGGCGGTCAGGTTGACCTCCAGCATGACCCGGTCTTTGGCGAAGTCGAATTCGTCCTCTGCGGTGGGATGCAACACCCCGGCCCCATACAGCACCGCGTCCAGGCGGCCCATGTCTTGCAAAATCTGGCGAAAGGTGGGGTCCACCGCGTCGTAATCGGTGACATCGCGCGGGTAGGCGCGCGCGGTGTCGGGGCCGTGGCGGGCGTTCAGGTCGTGGCCCAGGTCCTCGAGCACGGCCTGGCGGCGGGCCAGCAGCGCCACGCTCCAGCCCTGGGCGGCCAGTTCGCGGGCCAGGGCCTGCCCCAAGCCGCCCGACGCACCCACCACCAGCGCCACGGGCCGCGCGGCCAGCGGCGAGGATGTCGTCATAGCCTCTGCCTCCTGCGGCTGCAAATTGCCTTGGCGTCGGCAATTGTATCACGCCGTGATTCGCGGCCGACGCGTCGGCGCGGGCTCCCCGGTCAGGGGAACCCGCGCGACAGGGGTCGTGCCGGACCGCGCGGTCCGGGCCTCAGGCTGCTTCCTCCAGCAGCGGGATGACGCGAAACGCGTTCACATCCACCAGGCCCTTGTCCGAGATGCGCAATTCGGGGATGACCACCAGCGCCAGCAGGCTGAGTTGCATGTTGGCGTCTTCCATGTCGCAGCCGCAGGCCCGAAAGCCTTCCAACACCCCGCGGGCCTTGTCCGCGACCACGCGCGCGTCTTCAGTGGACATCAGGCCCGCGATGGGCAGTTCCACCAGCCCGATGACCTCGCCGTCTTTGACCACCACCTGCCCGCCGCCGACCTCGGCCAGTTTGTTGGCGGCCACGGCCATGCTGGCCTCGTCGGTGCCCACCACCAGCATGTGGTGGCTGTCGTGGGCCACGGTGGAGGCCACCGCGCAAGGCTCGCTGAAGCCAAAGCCGTGCACCAGGCCCATTTGCACCGCGCCCGTGCCGCGGTGTCGTTCCACCAGAGCCACTTTGGCCACATCGTAGTCGTAATTGGCCCGCACTTCGCCGGCCTCAATGGGCAGTTCCATGACCAGGTGACGGGTCGGGGCCTGGCCTTCCACCACGCCAATGACATGGGCGCGCACCCGGCCCATGTAGGCCGCGGGGGGGATGCGGAAGTCCTCGGCCGTCAGCGGCCGGGCCAGGTGCACCGAATGGCGGGCCCAGTCGGGGTAGGTGTACGGCGGCAGGTCGGCGACCCAACGGCCGTCCTCGGCCAGCCAGCGGCCCTTGGCCATCACCCGGTGGGCGCGGAAG
>WGAK01000284.1 GCA_015494815.1 Anaerolineales bacterium
ACGCGACCAGGGTCGCGCCGCCGTGGGCTACCCAGGGCAAAGGCAACCCTGAAAGGGGTACCAATCGCACATTGCCCGCCATGACCCAGGCCGCCAGATGCGCGCCGTAGGCGCTGACGCCAAAGCCCAATGCGCGCGGCCAGCCCGCGGGCAGCCCACAGGCCCGCCGCGCCAGCCCCAGCCACACCGCGGCCTCCAGCGCCACCAGCGCGACCAGGCCCAGCCAGCCGCCCTCTTCCCCCCATGCCACGAAGATGAAATCCGTGAGGGCCAGGGGCACCTGCTGCGGCCGACCCTGCCCCAGCCCAACGCCCCACCAGCCGCCCCGTTGCAGCGCGGCCTGCGCGGCCAGGGGCTGATAACCGTAGCCCAAGGGGTCGCGCGCGGGCCAGAGCCAGGCGTTCCACCGTTGGGCAACCCGCGGCACATGAGCCACCAGCCCCGGCGTGAGCGCCACCGCGACCACGGCCACCAGCGCCCAGGCCCGCAGGCGATTGGCCTGGGCCGTGTGCACGCTCAGGGCCACCAACACCACCAGCCCGGCCGAACCCCAATCGCCCTGCCCCACCAACAAGCCCGCCACCAGCAAGGCCACGGCCCAACCGCGCAGGTCCAGACCGCGTCCGGGTGCGCTGTGCCGGGCCACCCAACCCACCCACGCGGCTTTGAGCCCTTCACCGGGCGGTATCCGCACGCCGGGCGCGAGGGGCAGCCACAAACGCCCGCCCAGCCCCGCGGGATGCACGCCCCACCGGTAGGTGAGCAACACCCCCACCGCGAAGCCGGCCAGCAGCCAGCCCCAGCCCCGGCCGCGAGCCCAGGGACCGCCGCGGGTCTGCCAAATCGCCGCGGCCAAGGCCACGCTCAGCAACCACACGCCGGCCTGACGCCGGGCCGCGGCGGGCTCCAGCCGCGCCTGCAACAGCAGGCCCACGCCCACCAGCGCGGCCACCGCGGCCAGCGGGCCGTACCACATCCGGTGCACCCGCCGCGCGGCCACCCACGCGGCCACCCCCGTGCCCGCCAACCACGTGACGAGCACCGCCCAGAGCCCTCCGTCCGGCGGCCACGCGCGGAGGGCCCCGGCCAGGTCGGCCAGGGCCCCCAAAGTCCGTGCGTAGGACATCGTCTCGCGTCGCCCTACGAGCCGCTGATGATGCCTTTGACGATTTCGCCGCCCAGACCGGCCATGCCACGGGTCTCGCCACCGCCGCCGCGGCCGGTATGCCGGGCCGCGCTCAAGATGCGGTCGGCCAGACGGGCCAGCGGCAGGCTCTGCAGATAGACCTTGCCCGGCCCGCGCAGGATGGCCAGGAACAGCCCTTCGCCGCCGAAGAGGATGTTCTTGAAGCCCTTGACGAACTGGATGTCGTAAGTCACCGAGGGCGCGAAGCCCACGATGCAGCCCGTGTCCACCCGCAACTCCTGGCCGGCCGCCAGGTCCTTTTCCACGATGGTGCCGCCCGCGTTGAAGAACACCTGGCCCGCGCCGTCGAAACGCTGCAAGATGAAGCCCTCGCCGCCGAACAGGCCCGCGCCCAGACGCCGGGTGAAGGCAATGCTGATGTCCACATCCGCGGTGGCCACCAGAAACGAAGCCCGCTGCGCCAGAAACGCGCCGCCCACCGCGCGCAGGTCCAGCGGGATGATTTTGCCCGGATACGCGGCTGCGAAGGCCACCAGCAGGGGCCGCGAAGTGCGGTTGGCGAAGTGGGTGACGAAGAAACTCTCGCCCGCCAACATGCGCTTCAAGCCCTTGAGCAGGCCGCCGCCGGTGGTGGTTTCCATGTGCACATCGGCGTCCATGTAGGCCATGGAGCCGGTCTCGGATTGGACCACATCGCCCGGCTCGAGCAGAATCTCGACCAGTTGGATGTCGTCGCCCAGAATACGATAGCGCATGGCGACCTCCTATGGGTGCCGTAACAAGCCCCGCTTACACCGGCTCGGTATAGGCCAGGGCAATCCAACGATTGTCACCGATGCGCCCCCACTCCAGACCGTCGCCCGCCTGGGTCTCGTACACCGAGACCACTGCGCCCTTGCGCAGCATGTCCACGGTGTCGTAGCCCAGGCCGGGGCCCGAGCGCACCCGCAGCAGCCACACGGTGATTTTTCGCTGCTCGGGCTCGGGCGAAGGCTCGGGGTCGGGGCCGGTGCTCACGCCCATCATCCGCTCCAGGCGTCCCACCCGCCACCAGGCCGCTTCCGCGGTGTCCATCCCGGCCAGGGTGAACAGGTCGCGCAACGAGCCGCTGAACCAGTTTTGGTCAATGCGTTGCGAGGCCGCGCCGAACTGACGGCCGGGGCCCTGGTCGGTGAACTGCCAGAACAGCCACGCGTCCCAACCCTGGGGCAGATAAGGCTGCGGCACGCCGTAATTGGCCACCCACAACGGCCAGGTGCGGGGCGGCGGACCCATCGGGTCGGTCACGCCCTTGCTGGTGTACAGGATGGGCTCCCGCTCCACGCGGCTCTGCAGGCGGTCCATGAAGGCCACCACATCGTCCCAGGTCACGCCGTCCACTTCCAGGTCCAGCACGGGGGGCAGGTCGCCGGGGTCGTCGGTACCCAGCACCACATCCGCGAAGTGGTCGGCCTGGGCTACGGGGTCCTGGCCGGCGCGGTAGAAATGATAGGCACCTCGCAACACCAGGCCCCGGCTGTTGGCCCAGTTGGTGGCAAAAGTGCTGTCGGTGCCCCCCACGCCTTCCGAGGCCTTGATGAAAGCGAACCAGGCTCCGGCCCGAGCGGCCTTGAGCCAGTCCATCTGCCCCTGCCAGCCGCTCACATCCACACCCAACACGCGTCCGGTCATGGCCTACCCCCTCACTTTGGGAAACCGAGCGTCAATCAAATCGTACACACCGCTGGCCGTGAGGCCCAACGCCAGGCCGAACACGGCCGCGTTGAACCAGCCCGCGAAATCGGCCGGGGCGCCTTGCTGCGCGACTTGGTAGCCGATGCCCAGCAGCACGCCCAGGGCCATGCTGAGGGCCGTCAGGGCCTTGCCCTGCACCCCCAACTTCTTAGAAAACTCCACCAGCCCCATAATCAAGGTGACCAGGGGCACACCATTGGCCAACAGGTCGCTCATAGACCAACCTCCAAAAGCAGGGGTCCAAAGGCCGCATTCACGGCCTTTTGGCGCCAAAAACGAAGGACGACAAACACATTATAGCAAAAAGCGCGGGCGCGCGAACAGGGAACTTCGACCAAAAAGACGCTCCCCAGGCCCGCGCGAGCCGCGTCAGGGGCGAGGCGGCTGCTGGTATAATGTGGGCATATTGTCCAGGAGTACAAGTCTTATGCCTTCCATGCAAATTTTGTGTCCCCAATGCAAACAGCCCATCGTGGCCGACATTCAACAACTGTTCGATGTGGGGCAGGACCCGGCCGCAAAGCAGCACATCCTCAGCGGCCTGTTCAACATCATCCAGTGCCCCCAGTGCGGCTATCAGGGCCCTTACCCCACGCCCATCGTGTACCACGACCCCGACAAGGAACTGCTGCTGGTCTTCGTGCCGCCCGAACTGGGGCTGAGCCAGCACGAGCAGGAAAAATTCGTGGGCCCGCTGGTGCAGCAAATCATGCGCCATCTGCCCCCCAAAAAGCGCAAGGCCTACCTGCTGCACCCGCAGCAAGTGCTCACGCTGCGCTCGCTGCAGGAACGCATCTTAGAGGCCGACGGCATCACCAAAGAGATGCTCGAGGCCGAGGAACGCCGGGTGAAGTTGCTGCAACGCCTGCTCACCGCAGCCGAAGACCAACTGGTGGACCTGCTCCGGGAGCACGACGCGACGGTGGATGTGGGCTTCTTCCGGGCCGTCAGCCAACTCATTGACGCGGCCCGCACGGGCAACGACGAGGTCTCGGCCCAGCGGCTGGAGAAAATCCTCGAACTGGCGCTGGAACACACCACCGCGGGGCAGGAGCAGCGCGCGGTCATCGACGCGTTGCAAGACCTGGAAAAGCGCCTGACCGCGCTGGGCCCGCGGCCCACCCCCGGAGACCTGTACGAGACCCTCATCACCTGGCTGGCCGAGGACCCCAGCGAGCCGCGCTTGCAGGCCCTGGTGGCCCTGGCCATGCCGCTGCTGAACTACACCTTTTACCAGCGCCTGACCGAACGCATCGCCCAGAGCCCGCCCGAGCAAAAAGCCGCGCTGGAACGGGCCCGCGACCGCCTGCTGGAACTCAGCCAGCAGGTCGAAAAGGCCTTCCAGCAGGCCGTGCACGCCATGCGTGAGGCCATCGAGCGCCTGTCCCGGGCTCAGGATGTGCGTAAGGCCGTGCAAGAAGCCCTGCCCTGGATTGACGAGGACTTCGTGAGTCTGCTGGCCGAGGAACTGGACAAAGCCCGCCGCCGCGGGGACGACGCCCGCGCCCAACGCCTGCAGCGCCTGTGGGACGCGGTCCAGGAAGCCCTGGCCCCGCCGCCCGAGGTCCAACTGCTGGAACGCCTGCTGGCCGCCCAGGACCGCGCGGAGCGTCAGCGCCTGCTGGAGGCCCACGCGGACCTGGTCACGCCTCAATTCGTGCAGACTGTGACCCAACTGGTGGCCCAGGCCGAGCAAGGCGCGTTGCCCGCGGAACTGCGGCCCGCGCTGCAAACCCTCTACAACGAGGTCGTGCGCTTCTCCATGCTGCGCAACCTCAAGCCCGCGGCCGACACCCCTTCCCAGGAGAAAGGCGCATGAGCGACGCTTACACCCCGCGAGGGCGCTATTTCGAAGATTTCCGCGTGGGCGAGCGCATCGTCACCGCGGCCCGCACCGTGACCGAGGCCGATGTGGTGGCCTTCGCCGGGCTGTCGGGGGACTACAACCCCATCCACACCGACGCGGAATTCGCGGCCCAAACGCCCTTTGGGCAACGCATCGCCCACGGGTTGCTGGTCACCGCCATCGCGTCGGGGCTGGCCATGCAAACCGGCTTCATCGAGGGCACCACCCTGGCCTTCCGCGAGATGCGCGAGTGGAAGTTCGTCAAGCCCGTCTTTCTGGGCGATACCATTCGGGTGGTCATCACCGTGGTCGGCACCAGGCCCATGCGGCGCCTGGGCGGTGGCGCGGTGGACTTCAAACTGGAAGTGCGCAACCAGCGCGGCGACACCGTCATCAAAGGCGTGTGGACCGTGTTGATTCTCTCCCGCCCCCAAGACGAGGCCTGACATGGACGAGCCCCGCGCGCCGCAATCGCCGGACGAACCCCAGGCCGAGCGTCCCGACGCGGCCCGCCCCCCCGAGCCGGACAAGCGGGCCGGGCGCCCCAAGCCGCGCGGGGACTTGCCTCCCCTGGACGACATTCTTCCCACCCAGGCCGTCCCCCTGCCCGAGGAAGGCCCCACCGACCGGGCCCTCGACCGCGGCGCAACCCCGCCGCCCGACTGGGCCCGGTCGGTGGGGCCTTCCTCGGGCAGGGGGACGGCCTGGGTGGGAAGAATGTCGTCCAGGGGAGGCAAGTCCCCGCGC
>WGAK01000285.1 GCA_015494815.1 Anaerolineales bacterium
ATGTACGCCGCATCCCCCTGCCCATGATGATTACCGACCCCTTCGCGGATGTTGTCGCAGCCAACCGCATGCTTCTCTATCTCTACGGGCTGGACGATGAGGTGCGCGCCAGCCTGGAAGAGCAGGGCTTGCTGCCCAATGTGCTGTACTTTCTCTTTCACCCGCGCTTTCGGTTCCGCGAGATGTTTCGCCGGGAAGAAGATTGGCGCAACTTGCTGGTTGCGGACATTCAATTCTTCCGCCGGGCCACGCTGCAATATCGCAGCGCGACCTACTGGCAATATCTGATGTACTCCTTCCTGGAGGGCGCGGACAACGCGGAGATGCGTCGCCGGTTCAACCATTTTTGGGCCCTGGCCGCGGTGGACCGCGGGCGGGACGGCAACACCACCCGCTTTTACGACCTGCGTCACCCGCGGCTGGGTGGTTTGCGCTACATGGCCATCTTCGCCGAAGAGGTCACCAGCCGCGGCAGCCTGTATGTGGTCACCCACGTGCCGGTGGACGAGAGCACCCGCCGCGCGTTCGACGCGCTGCTGCGCCGCGAGCACGGAGGCGAGTGGGTGCGTATTGCCCCCTGGCCGTTGGAGCGTAAGCGCGTGCCGCCCACGGGCTGGCGCCCCTTGCGGGCGTGAGGCCGCGCGGCCTGGTATAATGAGCCGGTCGCATCTTACGCGGAGGTGTCATCATGGGCAAAGGCGATCGGCGCACCCGACGCGGGAAGATTTGGCGCGGCTCGTACGGCAAAACCCGGCCGAAGCCCAAGAAGAAGCGCCCCAAGGCCGGCGCCTGAGCCGGGCCACCTTCCGTCGCGACGCGCACCGGAGGCTTCCGGTGCGCTTTTGCTTTCGTTGTGGGGGAAAGGGCGTTCGGCCAGCCGGCGCTTACGCGGCCCAGTCGCGCGCGCCGCGCAGGAACGCGTCCCCCGGCAGCGGCCGTTTGCCCGGCGGCTGCACCTGCTCCAGCACCAGCAGCCCGTCCTGGGTGCCCACCGCGGGCCAGCCCTGATACACGGTGCGCACACCGGGGCCGGGGTTGGGCGCGTCTTCCACGGGGTGGGCCGCCAACACCTTGAGCCGCTGGCCGCGCCAGGGCATGAACGTGCCCGGCCACGGATAAAAGGCCCGCACCTGCCGGGCCAGATACGCTGCGGAGCGGTTGAAGTCCAGGCGTCCGTCCTCGCGTTTGAGGCGGGGTGCGTAAGTAGCCAGGCTGTCGTCCTGGGGGCGGGGCTCCAGTTCCCCCTCCAGGTAGGGCGGTAGGGTGTCCAGCAGCAATTCCGCACCCAGGCGGGCCAGCCGTAGGCTCAGGCTGGCCGCGGTGTCGTCGGGCAAGATGGTGGTGGCCCGCTGGCTGAGGATGGGGCCCGTGTCCAGGCCTTCGTCCATCAGCATGATGGTCACGCCGGTTTGCGCGTCACCGTGTAGCAGGGCGTATTGGATGGGCGCCGCGCCGCGCCAGCGCGGCAGCAGCGAAGCGTGCACATTCAGGCACCCATAGCGGGGCAATTGCAACACTTCGGGCTTGAGAATTTGGCCGTACGCGGCCACCACGATGAGGTCGGGCCGCCATTCTCGCAGCGTGGCCAGGGCCTGGGGGGCGCTCAGCCGCCGCGGCTGGATGACGGGCAGGCCCAGTGCCTCGGCTCGCTGTTTGACCGGCGGCGCCTTGAGGCGGTTGCCGCGCCCCGCGGGCCGGTCGGGCTGGGTGACCACCCCCACCACCGGATAATGCCGTGCCAGCGCCTCCAGCGTGGGCAGCGCGAACTCGGGCGACCCCATGAAAACGACCCGCGGGCGGCGGGCCGTGCTGCGCAGCAACATTTACGCGCCTCCCTCGTCGGGCAACAAACCCGGCAACAGGTGCACCACAATGCGCCCGGCCGTGAGGTCAATGGTACGAATGACCTCTTCGATGACGGGCAACAGGATGGCCGGGCCGTCCTCGGGTTCCACCACGAACACATCGTTGGCCCCGGTCTCCAGAATCTCGACCAGGGTGCCCAACGGGCGACCCTCATCGGTCACCACGGGCAGGCCCAGGACTTCGAAGTCGTAATATTCATCTTCGTCTTCGGGCGCGGCGACTTCCTCCACGGGGATGGTGACCCACTGGTTGCGGAAGATTTCCACCGCGCTGCGGTCGGGGTGGCCCTCGAAGGCCACCAGCAGCCCCTGGCCGAAGGGGCGTACGCTGCGCAGGGTCAGAGGCACGTGCCGCGGCCCTACGAAGATGACCGCGCCGGGGCGAAAGCGCTGCTCGGGGTGGTCGGTGAGGACTTCGAGCACCATTTCGCCCCGAATGCCGTGGGGTTTGCGCAGGCGTCCGATGATGACCCGGCCGGGGATGGGCTGGCTTTCGTCCCAGCGAATGCGGCGCCCTGCGCGCCGCTGCGCGGCCCTGCGCTTAGGGCTCATGGGCATCCTCCTGAGCGGCCTGGGCCGCGGGGGGTGCGTCCACGATTTCCAGTTCGTACATACGCCCTTCTTGCAGGGTCAGAATTTGCAGCAAGGCGCGGATGGCATCCGCGACGCGGCCGCTGCGCCCGATGAGGCGGCCCAGGTCGTCTTTGGCGACTTCGAGTTCGATGAGGTGGGCCGGTCCGCCCAGCACTTCCACCACGAACACCTGCTCAGGCCGGGAGGCCAGGTTGCGGGCGATGAATTGCACCAGGGCTTTGGCTCGACTGGTTTGGCCGCGCATGGTCAGGCCCTCCAGGCAAAACAGCGGGGCGTCCGGCCCCGCTGCGTGATGTCAGGCTGCTTCGCCGGCCGGCGTGCTCGCGGCCGTCGGGCTGGTCTTGCGCCCCGGTGCGAAGGGCGCCTGGGCCTCTTTGGCTTCGGCCAGCAGCGTTTCCAGGTCTTCGCCGGCCCGAAAACGCTGGTAGCGCTCGCGCAGGCCAATCATGCCAAAGATGCGTTCCACCGACTCGCTGGGCTGCGCGCCGTGGGACAGCCAGCGGTACACCTTGTCCTCATGCACCACGACCGTGGGCGGGTCGGTGCGGGGATTGTAGAACCCCAGATTTTCCAGATATTTGCCGTCGCGTTTGACCCGACTGTCAACCGCCACGATGCGGAAACTGGGTTGATTGCGGGCGCCTACCCGGCGTAAGCGAATGCGCACCATAAGAGCGTTCCTCCTGAACAAGCCAGTCTTGGCGGGTGAATCCCGCGGTGTTGTCGCACAGCAAAACCGCCCAGGGCGTGCCGTGGCCCTCGGCGGAGGGCAATTGTACCACAAAAACACCGCGCGCGGGCGCGAATGCGCAACCAAGGGCACGGGCAAGGGTTGCCTGCGGGCCGCAGCCCGCAGGTCGCGGCCCGCGGCGCGGGTTCCTCATGGTTTTCCCACGGTTCTTGGGTATAATGGAAACGCGACTTTGGCCGCAGGCAAGGAGTGTGCCCATGACGCATCACGACCCGGAATGCATCTTCTGCAAAATCGTGCGCGGCGATTTGCCCGGCAACATCGTCTATCACGACGAGCAAGTCACCGCCTTTCACGACATCAACCCCATCGCGCCGGTGCATGTGCTCATCGTGCCCAACAAGCACATCCCCTCGGTGGATGGGGTGGAGCCTGCCGACGAGCCCCTGGTGGGGCATATGTTTACCGTGGCCCGGCAGGTGGCGCAGACCCTGGGCCTGAGCCGGGGCTATCGGCTCATCGTCAATAC
>WGAK01000286.1 GCA_015494815.1 Anaerolineales bacterium
GACTATTTCGTGACCCGACGCCGCAAACGGGGGGACGGCGATTGGGAAGACTGGTAGGCGTCTGGGGAGGTGAGCCGTGGCTCGACGGCGACGCGGCAAGCATATCCCGCAGCGCACCTGCATCGGCTGCCGCACCACCTCGTCCAAGTGGGACTTGATTCGGGTGGTGCGCACGGCCGACGGCGTTCGGGTGGACCCCACCCGGCGCCTTCCGGGCCGGGGCGCGTACGTGCACGCCCGCCGCGCCTGCTGGGAGGCCGCGTTCAAGCGCAGGGCCTTTGCCCGCGCCTTGCGCACCCAACTCACCCCGGCCGACCTGGAACATTTGCGGGCCTTTATGGCGTCGCTGCCCACCGAGGACGACGCCCCAGGCCCTGCCCTGGACGACGCGCAACCGTAGCGACCACGAGCCGGAGGAACGCGGTATGATGATGGCAAAGCACGAACCCGTCGAACTTCCCCCCACCATCACGGTGCGGGAACTGGCCCAGAAGTTGGAAGTCACGCCCATCGAACTCATCAAGACCTTGATGAATGTGGGCGTGATGGCCGGCATCAACCAGACCATTGACTTCGAGACCGCGGAAATCGTCGCCGCGGAGATGGGCAAAGAGGTGCGCCTGGCCGTGCCCGAGGCCGAAAAAGAAAAGGAAGAAGAGGCCGGCGAACTGCCTTTGTGGCGCAAGTGGTTGCTGGCCGAGCCCGCGGCCAAGTTGCAACCACGGCCGCCTGTGGTGGCCATCTTGGGCCATGTGGACCACGGCAAGACCACTTTGCTGGACGCCATTCGCCACACCAACGTGGCCGCCCGCGAGGCCGGCGGCATCACGCAGCACATCAGCGCCTACCAAATCGAACACGACGGCCGGCTCATCACCTTCCTCGACACGCCCGGCCACGCGGCCTTTACCTCGCTGCGGGCCCGGGGCGCCAAAGGCGCGGACATCGTGGTGCTGGTGGTGGCCGCGGACGACGGCGTGATGCCCCAGACCCGCGAAGCCATCTCCCACGCCAAGGCCGCACGGGTGCCCATCGTGGTGGCCATCAACAAAGTGGACAAGCCCAACGCCCAGCCCGAAAAGGTGCGCCGCCAGTTGGCCGACCTGGGCCTGGTGCCCCAGGAGTGGGGTGGCGATACCATCATGGTGGAGATTTCGGCCAAAGAGCGTCTGAATTTGGATGAACTGCTGGAGGCCATCCTCCTGGTGGCCGACACCGCGGACATCCGCGCCAATCCTCAGGGTCGGGTCTTCGGTACCGTCATCGAGGCCCAGGTCAAGAAGGGCCAGGGCGTGGTGGCCACCCTGCTGGTGCAAAACGGCACTTTGCGGGTGGGGGACGTGCTGGTCGCGGGCACCACCTACGGCAAAGTGCGGGCCCTGCTCGACTTTCGCGGCCAGCGCATCAAAGAGGCCGGCCCCTCGACGCCGGTGGCCATGCTGGGTTTCCACGACATCCCCCAGGCCGGAAGCCTGTTCTACAAGGTGAAGAACGAGAAGGAAGCCCGCCAAATCGTGGCCGAGCGCCAGGAAGCCGAGAAGAAGGCCGCGCAGGCCACGCCGCGCATGACCCTCGAAGAGTTCTTCCAGCGCCTGCAAGAGGGCGAGGTCAAAGAACTGCGCCTGGTGGTCAAGGTGGATGTGCAGGGCTCGCTGGAGCCTGTGGTGCGGGCCATCGAAGAGGTCGGCGAACGCAGCGAGGCCCAGGCCCGCATTCTGCACGCGGATGTGGGCAATATCACCGAGAACGATGTGATGCTGGCCGCGGCTTCGGACGCGGTCATCATCGGCTTCAATGTCAAGCCCGACGCGGCCGCGCGGCGGGTGGCCGAGCATGAGGGCGTGTCCATTCGCACCTATCGGGTGATTTACAACCTGCTGGACGACATCGAGAAAGCCCTCAAAGGCTTGCTGGAGCCCGAAAAGCAGGAAGTGGTCCTGGGCGAGGCCGAGGTGCTGGCCGTGTTCCCCTCGTCGCGCTTTGGCAAGGTGGCCGGGGCCCGGGTGCGCCGGGGCGTGATTCGTCGCAACGGCCGCATTCGCGTGCTGCGGGGCGACGAGGTGGTCTTCGACGGCGAGATTGGCTCGCTCAAGCGCTTTCAGGAAGACGTGCGTGAGGTGCGCGAAGGGTTCGAGTTTGGCATCGGCCTCAAGAATTTCAAGGACTTCCAGGTGGGGGACCGCCTGGTGTGTTACACCATCGAGACCGTCCAGTCGGCCTGAGCCGGCCGCGGCGGAGCCCGTCCCCCGGTGAGGAGGCAACATGGTCGGCGAAATGCGCCTGCGGCGCATCGAGGAACGCATCAAAGAGGAGTTGGCCGAGATTTTCCTGTTCGAGGTGGCCGACCCGCGCTTGCAGGGCGTCACCGTGACCGATGTGGATGTGGACCGCGAACTGGCCTACGCGGATATCTTCGTATCGGCCGTGGAGGGTTCGGCCCGTAAGGACGAGGTGCTGGCCGGGCTGGAGCGGGCCAAAGGTTACCTCCGTACCTTGCTGGCCCAGCGCATCGGCTACCTGCGCACCTTTCCGCGGCTGCGTTTTCACTGGGACCCCACCCCGGAGCGGGCTGCGCGGCTGGAGCAGTTGTTCGCCCAGTTGCGCGCCGAGCGCCAGGACGCAGACGAGGACGTGGCCTCACCCCCCACTTCGACCGACCCGGAGGACAGCACCGATGCCCAGGCTTGACCCGCCGTCCGCGGTGCGGGCGCTGCTGCAAGGAACCCGCCGCATCGCCATTGTTTCGCACATCAACCCCGACGGCGACGCGGTGGGCTCGCTGCTGGGGCTGGGGCACATGTTGCGGGCCCAGGGCCATGCGGTGACCCTGGTGCTGGCCGACCCCGTGCCTTCCAATGTGCGGTTTTTGCCGGGCGCGGCTTCCATCGTGCGCCGGGTGACCGAGCGCCCCGATGTGCTCATCGCGGTGGATAGCGGCGACCGCCAGCGCCTGGGCCCCGCGGTGCCGCCGCACTGGCCCGTGGACTTGAACATTGACCACCACAAGACCAACACCGACTACGGCCGGGTGAATGTGGTGGTACCCGACGCGCCCTCGACCACCGCGGTGCTGGCCCAACACGCGCCCACCTGGGGCCTGAGCCTGTCGCCCGACGCGGCCCTGGCCCTGCTCACCGGCCTGTTGACCGACACCTTAGGGCTGCGGACCGCGTCGGTGCGGCCCGCGACCCTGCGCCTGGTGGCGCATCTGATGGAGCATGGCGCGGATTTGAGCACCGCGTATTACGAGGCCCTGGTGGCCAAATCGTTTGCCGAGATTCGCTATGTGGGCCGGGGCAAGGCTCGCGCCCGACTGCAAGGCCGCGTCGCCTGGTCGTATCTCACCCGCCAAGACCGGGCCGAAACCGGCTTCGCGGTGCCCGACGACGCCGGGCTGGTCAACGCGTTGCTCAACGCACGCGAGGCCGACCTGGCCGTGGTGTTCATCGAAACCGATGAGCCCGACCTGGTGAAGGTCAGTTGGCGGGCCAAAGCCGGTTGGGATGTGGGCGACCTGGCGCGCGCGTTCGGCGGCGGCGGTCATGCAGCCGCGGCCGGCGCCCGGGTGCCCGGAACCCTGGCCCAGGTGCAAGAGCAGATTTTGGCCGCGACTTTCGAGTTTCATCGCACCCGTCGGGTGCCGCAAGTCGCGCCTCGCGGGCCTGCCGCATAGGCAACTGCCGAGGGAGGTTCGTATGTCTTGGAACACCGATTCGCGCGCTTCGCAGCCCAGGCGCACCCCGCGTAAAGGCCGCGGCCCGCGCCGTAAGCCCAAGCCCAAGCGCGCGGGTACCTGGCGCCCGCCCCTGGGCCCTCGCACCGACCCCGATTTGCTGCGCAATGTGGTCTCGGGCGTGTTGGTGGTGGACAAACCCGTGGGCCTGACCTCCCACGATGTGGTGCAAATCATCCGCCGGGGCACGGGCATTCGCCGCTCGGGCCACACCGGCACCTTAGACCCGCGGGCTTCGGGCGTGCTGGTGGTGCTGCTGGGCCCCGCGGTGCGCCTGAGCGAATGGGTCGCTTCGTCCGACAAGCGTTACATGGCCACGCTGCGTTTGGGCACGGCCACCGACACTTATGACGCGGAAGGCCGGGTGACCGACCAGCAGCCTTGCCCCGACATTACCGAAGCGCAGTTTCGGGCCCTGCTGGAGCAATTCGTGGGCGAAATCGAGCAGGTGCCGCCGCCTTATTCCGCAGTGCGCGTCAAGGGCAAGCGCGCCTACGACCTGGCCCGCAAAGGCCAGAAGGTGGACCTTAAGCCGCGTAAGATTCACGTGTATTCCCTGGACCTGCTGGAGTGGGCCCCGCCCGAGGTGGTGCTCGATGTCCATTGCTCGTCGGGTACCTATGTGCGCTCGTTGGCCCACGACATCGGCCGGGCCTTGGGGTGCGGCGCGCACCTGGTGGGCCTGCGCCGCACCCAGAGCGGCCGCTTCACCCTGCGCGATGCGGTTCCTCTGGCCCGGCTGCAAGAAGCCTTCGTGGCCGGCGACTGGTACAAGTATCTATTGCCCGCGGCCGACGCCTTGCCCGACTGGCCGTTGGTGGAACTCAACGCCGACGAGGTGGACAAAGTGCGCCACGGCCACAGCCTGCCTTCCCGCTGGGAGGGATTACCGAGCGACCAATTGTTGCGCGCGGTGTCCGACCAGGGCGACCTGGTCGCCATCATGGTCTACGACCCCGAGCAAGGGGTGCTCAAGCCGCGCAAGGTCTTTTTTGTGACATAGGGGGACAACGCGTTGCGTCGTTGTCCGCTCGTAAGCGCCTCAGCCCGCAACGAGGCGTCCCCATCTCAATCGAGGAGGTGAAGCGTGGCGAAGAAACGCATCCAGGACATCGAGGGCATCGGCCCCGTGTATGCCGAAAAACTGGCATCCATCGGCATCACCACGGTCGAGGCCCTGCTGGAAGAGGCCGGCACGCCCCAGGGCCGTAAAAGCATTGCCGAGCGTTTGGGCCTATCGCCCAAACGGGTGCTGGAGTGGGTCAACCATGCCGACCTCTATCGCATCAAGGGCGTGGGCTCGGAGTACGCGGACCTGCTGGAGGCCGCGGGTGTGGACACGGTGGTCGAACTGGCGCACCGTAACCCCGAGTCGCTGTACGCCAAACTGGAAGCGGTGAACCGGGAAAAGAACCTGGTGCGGAGGCTGCCGTCGCCGGCTCAGGTGCGGGACTGGGTCGAGCAGGCCAAAGCCTTGCCGCGCAAGGTGTTCTACTAATTTGGAACCGGAGGGGGCCATGCGACCGCGTCGAGCATTGCTTTATGTGCCGGGTGACCAGGAGCGCAAAATCGTCAAGGCCGCGGGTCTTGAGGTAGACAGCGTTTGCCTGGACCTCGAGGACGGGGTGGCATGGCCCCGCAAGGCCGCGGCCCGGTCTCTGGTGGCTCGCTTGTTGGGGGACCTGGCCTTTCGGGCCGGGGAGCGTTTGGTGCGCATCCACGCGCCTACCGGCCCCGACGGCGGTTTGGCTGCCCAGGACCTGGCCGCGGTGCTCCCCGCGCGGCCCGACGGCATCGTGATGCCCAAAGTCGAAGCCGCCTGGCAGGTGCAGTGGGTGGCCTATCGCCTGCAGCAGGCCGAAGAGGCCCACGGATGGCCGGTGGGCTCGCTGCGACTGTTGGCCATCCTCGAGACCGCGCGCGGCGTGGTGCAGCGCGACGCCATTGCCCGCAGCACCCCGCGGCTCGACGCGCTGGTGTTTGGGGCCGAAGACTACACGGCCGATATCGGGGCCAGCCGCACGCCTTCCAACCAGGAAGTGCTCTATGCCCGGCAGGCCGTGGTGGCTACGGCCAAGGCCCACGACCTGCAAGCCCTGGACATCGTCTACATTCGCTACAAAGACCTGGACGGCCTGGCCCGCGAAGCCCGGCAGGCGGCCGCATGGGGCTTTGACGGCAAGCAGGTCATCCATCCCGCGCAGGTGCCGGTGGTGCAAGCCGCGTTCACACCTTCTGACGAGGACATCGCGGCTGCGCAGCAGGTGCTGGAAGCCTATGAGCGGGCCAAGGCCCAGGGCTTGGGCGTGGTGGGTCTGGAAGGCAAAATGATTGACATGCCGATGGTGAAAGCCGCACGGCGGGTGCTGGCCCGGGCCGGCCGCCTGTGACCGCCACCCACCACCCACTACCCACCAACCGCCAACCACCAACTACCAACTACCAACTACCACCCCCTCACCCACCATGCCTCGTCGCGTTCTGGCCCGTTATGCCCTGTGTTCCACCCACACCCTCACCATCGTGCAGGGCGACTTGACCCAGGAGCCTGCAGAGGCCATCGTCAACGCGGCCAACGCGTATTTGCGGCACGGCGGCGGTGTGGCAGGGGCCATCGTGCGTCGCGGCGGACGGGTCATCCAGCGCGAGAGCGACGCCTGGGTGCGGGCCCACGGCCCTCTGCGCCACGACTAGGCCGCGGTCACCGGCGCGGGCGCGCTGCCGGCCCGCTATGTCATCCACGTGGTGGGCCCTCGCTGGGGCAGCGGCGACGAAGCCGCCAAACTGCGCGCCGCGGTGCATGCGGCCCTGCGCGCAGCCCAGGGCTTGGGCGTGCGTTCCCTGGCCCTGCCCGCCATTTCCACCGGCATCTTCGGCTATCCTGTGGAACAGGCCGCGGCGGTCATCGTGCAGGCCCTGCGTGACGCGGTGGCCCAGGGGCTGGTGCCCACGGTGACCGATTTGCGCCTGGTGCTTTACGACGCAGCCACCGCACGAGCCTTTCAGGCCGTGGCCGGGCGCCTCTTGTCCGCGCCCCACGCCCCGCCTTGACCCGGAGGAATCGCATGCGTCAACCCCAACGCCTGTGGTGGGGGATGGTCGTGCTGGCCGGGGTGTTGTTGGCGGTGCTCTACCGCCAGCCCCGCCTGGCCGCCACCCTGCCCGTTCAGGCCGAGGCCTACACCCTGGCCCAGGTGGAGCAAGTCACCACCGCCCCCGATGGCTCCGTGAGCCTGGATGTGCGCGTGCTGGAGGGCGAGTGGGCCGGTGTACCCTTTCGCATCGAACCCGGCAAATACCAGCCCGCCGCGGGGGCACCGCCCGTTCGCGTCGGCGACCGGGTGTGGCTAACTGTCAGCCGCACGCCCGACGGTTTTGTGCAGGCCTACTTCGTGGATGTAGTGCGCACGCCGCGCCTGGCCGTGCTGGCCCTGGCCCTGGTCGCGGCCATCGTGCTCACCAGCGGCTGGAAAGGCGTGCGCAGTTTGCTGGCCATGCTGTACAGCCTGGCCGTCATCGTGTACTACATCATCCCCGCCATCCTCGACGGCGCGGACCCGGTGCGGGTCAGCGTGACGGGCTCCATCGTCCTGCTGGCCGTGACGCTGTACTTCACCTACGGCTGGACCCTCAAGACCCACGCCGCGGTGCTGAGCATGGCCGTTGCCCTGACGCTGACCGGTCTGCTGGCCTGGGCGGGGGTGGAGTTCACCCGCCTGCGGGGCTACGGCGCGGAAGAAGTGCTCTTTCTGGCCCAGGCCGCGCCCGTGGCGCTCAACCTGCGGGGCCTGCTCCTGGGCGGGATGCTCATCGGCGCGCTGGGGGTGCTGGACGACCTGGTGGCGACCCAGGCCGCGGCCGTGGTGGAACTCTACGCGGCCAACCCGCGGCTCACCTGGCGAGAACTGGTGCAGCGGGCCATGCACATCGGCCAGGACCACGTGGCCGCGACGGTCAACACCTTGGTGCTGGCCTACACCGGTACGGCCCTGCCGCTATTGCTCCTCTTCGCGCTGGGCCCGCAGCGATGGAACGAGTGGTTCGACTACGAGTTCGTGGCCGAAGAGGTGGTGCGCACGCTGATTGGGGCCCTGGGCCTGGTGCTGACCGTGCC
>WGAK01000287.1 GCA_015494815.1 Anaerolineales bacterium
GCCCCTTTGGGGCATCATTGGGTCGCATGGCCGACCCTGGGAGGATATCCGTCATGCATGCCTCTTCGCAACCCACGGTCGCGTTGGACGCGGTGGCGCACAACCGGGCGATGTCCGCGGGGGTGGCGGCGGGCTTGAGCAGGGTATGGTCAATGTAGCGGGCGATGGTCGCGGGCGAGGGCGGCGGGGGAGGCTGAGGTGGCCGCGGGGTGAACCCGCGGAACCCGCGCAGCGCCGCGGTCACCCGTTCGCGCACCGCGTCCAACGCGACCGTGGGTTGCGAAGAGGCATGCATGACGGATATCCTCCCAGGGTCGGCCATGCGACCCAATGATGCCCCAAAGGGGCTTTCATTGTACCCCGTTTCGCGGCCGGGCTGCCCGGGCCGCGCGACCGACGCAACTCGTCGTTTTGTCAGCCAGAGCGTCGTCCTGGAGGGTACAAAAGTCCATCTGATATCTGGAAGCACTTTCTAACGACATTCTTACAGAAGTCGGGTATAGTTGGGGCCTTGGAGCCTGAGGCTCCCATCCTCCTCGCGAGGCGAGGACAATCGGAGGTGGACGATGTGGTTCGATCCCTTCGTCAATCACTTTATGCTGACCGCCACGGCGCTGACCCTGGAGCAGCGCCACAAGGCGCCCTGGCCTACGGCGGCCGAAGCGCCCACCCGCCGACCGCGGCGAACCCCGCGCGCGGCGGCCAAGGCCGCGCCGCGAAAAGCCACCCGCTGAGGCCCGGTCGGCACGCACCAGGCCCGTGGCAGCCCCACGGGCGTTGTTTTTTAAAGCGCGGCGGACGCGCGCTTCGGGTATACTGAGCCCACCGGGACCGCATAACTTCCTTCCGGCAGAGGTGGCGTCGCCATGGACCAAACCCTGAGCCTGCTGTGGCACAGCACATTGTTCCTCATCATGCTGGTCGGGTTGGTGGGACTGGTGATTCCCATCTTCCCGGGCAATGTCATCATCTGGGTGGCCGCGCTGGCCTACGGCTTTAGCGTGGACTTCGCGGGTTGGGGCTACCTGGCCGCCATCACGGTGCTCATGCTGGTGGCGGTGGTGGCCGACAACATCGCGATGGGCGTGGGCGCGGCCAAAGGCGGCGCGTCGTGGGTGAGCATTGGGCTGGCCATTTTCGGCGCGCTGGTGGGCACCTGGCTGTGGCCGCCGGTGGGCGGCCTGCTGCTGGGGCCGCTGGTGCTGCTGGCCGCAGAATACGGCCGCCAGCGGGATTGGGCCAAGGCCTGGCAGGCTTCCAAAGGCTATCTCATCGGCTGCGGCTGGGCCTTCGTGGTGCGTTTCTTGCTGGGCGCGCTGATGATTGGCTTGTGGATGCTGTGGGCCTGGCAGGTTTGAAAGCCGGGCACAATCGTAGTATCATTTGCTTACTCGCCCGCGACGGCCCCCGGCCCGCGCGGAGCCCTTCCCCCAGGAGAAGCCCTATGCCCAAGCGTCGCATCACGGCCGAAGACCTGTACCGCTTTCGCGTCGTCAAGGATTTGCGCATCTCGCCCGACGGCCGCTGGGTGGTGTATGTGGTCGAGCGGGTGGACCGCAAGACCGAGAAGAAATACACCAATCTGTGGCTGGCCCCGACCCAGGGCGGCCCGCCGCGGCCTTTCACCACCGGCGACCATCAAGACACCATGCCCCGCTGGAGCCCCGACGGCAAGACCATCGCGTTCGTGTCGAACCGGGACGACGAAAAGCAGCCCCAGATTTACCTCATCCCCCTGGATGGCGGTGAGGCCCGCCGCCTGACCCGGCTGCAGGGCCAGTTCGGCGACCTGGTGTGGTCGCCCGACGGACGGCGGCTGGCGGTGCAGTTCCGCAAGAAAGACCCCGAGGCCCTGGCCCGGGAAAAGGCCCCCCGCGGCCAGGAGTTGGGGGTGGTGGAACGCCACATCACCCGCCTGTTCTACAAGCAAGACGGCGCGGGGTTCCTGCCCCATGAGCGCTGGCATCTGTGGGTGGTGGAAGTCCCTTCGGGCCGGGCCCGGCAACTCACCCACGGCGCGGTGCACGACGAGGTCATGCCCGCGTGGAGCCCCGACGGGCAGTGGCTGGTGTTCGTCTCCAACCGGCAGCCCGACCCCGACCGCGAGCCCGACGCGGTGGACTTGTGGCGCATTCCCGCCGTGGGGGGCGAAATGGAACGCATCCCCACGCCGTATGGCCCCAAGGGCAGCCCCGCGGTGTCGCCCGATGGCCGCTTCATCGCCTACTATGGCCGCGAGGGGCGGCAGGAGTGGTGGCGCAACCAATCGCTGTGGGTCGTGCCCTGGGAAGGCGGCCCGGCGCGCAACCTGACGGGCGGCTATGACCTGCACGCCGCGGTGGACATTCTGAACGACATCATCGGCGCCTGGGCCACGCCCCGCCCCCTGTGGACGCCCGACAGCCAGGCGCTGTATTTCCCCGTGGCGTGGCACGGCCGGGTGCAGGTGCGCCGCGTCAACCGGGATGGCACCAACCTGGGCATGGTGGTGGACCGGGACGGCGCGGTGGGCCTCTTCGACCTGGACGCGTCGGGGCGCAGCCTGGCCTACTTCTTCGGCACTTTCGCCGACCCCGGCCAGGTATGGGTGCGCGACCTGCGCACCGGCCGCGACCGGCGTCTGACCCGGCTCAACGCCTGGCTGCAGCGAGTGGATTTGGGCACCATCGAGGAAGCCTGGGTGACCAGCGCGGACGGCTATCGGGTGCACGGCTGGGTGCTCAAGCCGCCCGGCTTCGACCCCAACACCCGCTACCCGGCCATCCTGGAGATTCACGGCGGGCCGCAAACCCAATACGGCCTGGCCTTCATGCACGAGTTCTACTACCTGGCCGCGCAGGGCTGGGTGGTGGCCTTCAGCAACCCCCGCGGCGGGCGGGGCTACGGCGAGGCCCACACCAGGGCCATCTGGGGCGATTGGGGCTCCTATGACTACCAGGACCTGATGGCCTGGGCCGACCACCTGGCCCGCCTGCCGTTCGTGGACCCCGAACGGATGGGCGTCACGGGCGGCAGTTATGGCGGGTTCATGACGCTGTGGATTATCGGCCACACGCACCGCTTCAAGGCCGCGGTGGCCCAGCGGGTGGTGAGCAACTTCATCAGCATGTGGGGCACCAGCGACTTCAACTGGATTTTCCAGTTCCCCCTGGGCGGTCAGCCGCCGTGGGAGGCCCTGGAGCACTACTGGAAGCACTCGCCCGTGGCCTATCTGCCCCAGGCCCGCACGCCCACTCTCATCATCCACAGCGAGCAGGACCATCGCACACCCATCGAGCAAGGCGAGCAGGCCTTCGTTATCCTCAAGTATCAGGGCGTGCCCACCGAATTCGTGCGCTTCCCGGACGAACCGCACGGCCTGAGCCGGGTGGGCCGCACCGACCGGCGCATCGCGCGGCTGCGGCACATCGCGCGCTGGTTCCGGCGCTACCTGGCCCCGGAGGAAGCCGCGGCCTGAGGCGCATCGGGTATATCATGGGACGGCGGAAAGGCGGGGGAGCGATAAAGCGATAAGGCGGTAAGGCGGATGGGTGGATGGGTGAATCTGCGGATGGGCGGTAAGGCGGTGAGGCGAATTTGCGGATTTGCGGATGACGCTTCCCGCTTCTTACTCCTCGCTCCTCGCTTCCGCTCCGCTCGCCACTGGTGATTACCCAAAACTCGGAAGAAGGGTGATCTCACCCCTCCCCCAAGCCGCCTGCGGCGGCTTTTCCCCCTCCCCTCTCTTAGTAAGAG
>WGAK01000288.1 GCA_015494815.1 Anaerolineales bacterium
AGCAGGGGCACCAGCACTTCGGCGCGCAGTTCCCACAGGTGCGCGACTTGGAACCAGGTCATGGAGCACCTCGCCAGGGCAGAGTAGGGTGGTGCGTCCCCGGCGGGGTGGGTGGGCCGGATTATAGCCCATTTTCGGGCCGGAGGCGCGCGTTTGTCGCGGCCCCTCGCGCGAGTGCGCTCGGAAGTTGCCGAAGTGGGCAAACAGGCGGTTTTTGGCGTGCAGCGCCTGAGCGCCGTTTTGGAGAGGCGGTAAGGCGGATGGACGGGTAGGGGCGCAGCGTTGCCGCGTCCCCGGCGGTGTCGAGCCACCGCAGTCCCAAATTCGGCCATGTCAGGAGTGAGCGCATGCCGTGCGCCCCTACCAGGCGCTGCGCACCCTCGCAACGGCACATGCGAGGATGCCTGCCGCGGACAGCGGGTCGCACGTGAGGCACCCTCCTTCGGCGCTATTTGCGCGCCCCTCGCCCCGCAGCCTTGACAAGGCCGCGGCCCTGCCTTACCATAGCCTCAAGCCCTGGTCGTGGGGTCGGGGCACGCCTGCCGCGTGGCCCTGGCCCGTGCCCACCGACGGAGTGCCATGTACATCCTTCCCTCTTCGGACGACGCCCTGGTGGATTTGCTCAGCCGCGTGCTGGGCCGCTTGATGCACCGCGGCCTGCAGGCCCTGCGCTTGTTCGCGCGCCAGAAAGGGCTTTCGCTGGGCCAGATGATGGTCCTGCGGCAGTTGCAATTCCGCGGCCCGTGCACGGTCTCGGACCTGGCGCATGGCATGGAGGTGACCAACGCCGCGGCCAGCCAGATGCTCGACCGCCTGGTGGCCCAGGGCCTGGTCGAGCGCCGGGAAAATCCCGCGGACCGGCGCAGCAAATCCATCGCCCTGACCCCCCAGGGGCGGGAGGTGCTGGAACAGGCCACCCGCTGGCATCAGGCCTGGCTGAAAGATGTGCTTGACCGCCTCTCGCCCGCCGAAGCCGAAGTGTTGCAGCAGGCCTTGACCGCGCTGGAACGGCATTTGGGCAGCGCCCCCCACGAGACACCCTCCCCACCGTCGGCCTGAGGGCGCGCATGTCGGCCCCGCATCGCTGGAGATGGCTGTACCGCTTCGCCAGGGCCGCGCTCCACATCGTGCGGCAAACCTACGCCCCGCGCGGGCCGTTCGCTTTCACCGACCTGGCCCATGCTTATTTGAGCGCCGTCAGCCACGCGTTGGACCGCGCCCGGCCGTGCCTGCCCCGGCTGCAGCCCGACCCGAAATCCTTGCGCCAGCACCTGCCTTACCTGTACCAACTGGAAGCCGAACTGTGGGGCCCCGAAGGCGAGGCCTACCGGCACGGGAACACCGCGCCCGCCCGGCCCTTTTTGCGGACCTTCCACCTGCCCCTGGCCTTTTTCTTGATGGAACGCTGGCTGAACGCGGCCTGGCCGCGCGAGCCGTACATGGGTCGGGGCACGCAGCGGCGGCGTCTCTTCGGCTTGAAGGACGGCGTGTTCGCCCGACGCTGCCCCGCGGCCTGGGACGCACTGGGGCTGCCCTTCGCGGTGCGGGCCAACACTTGTCGCGCTTATCCGCCTGCGTCCCTGCAAGCGGAGTGGGAACGCCTCGACGCCGAGGCCGCGGGCATCGTGGCCGCCGCGCTGGTACGGACCCGCCAGAAACTGCCGACCAAGATTCGGGGCTGGCCCCGCCGCGTACAGGGCGCGGTGGCCTGGTGGTACGATGTGTGGTGGGTGTATTCCGAATCGTTGCGCTATCACCCACTGGAAGTCACCTTCACCCAGGCTCAGGTCGTGGTGTGGAACCGCGCGCTGCGGTGGCTGACCTCGCTGTGGATTTTGGGCCTGGGCCAGGTGCTGTACCACGCGCTGCCCCCCGAGGACCGGCCTCTGCTGCGCACGGCCTGGCACACCATGCGCACCGCACAGCCCGTGCTGGCCGCGGTGTACGACCATTTCGAGCCGTTCCTGTGACGCGCGTTCGGCCGCGGCCGAAAGGAGGTTCCCATGACAACGACTTATGATGTAGTCATCGTGGGCGCGGGGGTGCACGGCGCCAGCCTGGCCTTCCACCTGGCCCGCCGCGGGGTGCGGGTCGGGGTGCTGGAGCGCGCTTTCGTGGCCGCGGGGGCCACGGGGCGTTCCAGCGGCCTGGTGCGCATGCATTACGACCTGCGTCTGGAGGCCGAACTGGTGTGGAAGTCGTACCCCTACTTCCGCCATTGGGAGGATATGGTGGGGGCCGGCCAGAGCGGCTTCGTGCGCACCGGCTTCTTGCGCCTGGTGCCCCCGGCCTACGAGGACGCGCTGCGGGCCAATGTGCGCATGCAGCAAGCCCTGGGCATTCCCACGCTGCTGGTGGGGGCCGACGATGTGCGGCGCCTGGCACCCTATCTGGTGACCGACGATTTCACGGTGGCGGCCTATGAGCCCGAATCGGGCTACGCGGACCCGCCCGCGGTGGCTCAGGGCTTCTTGGCCGCCGCGCGGGGCCTGGGCGCGACCCTGCGCACCGGCGTGCGTGTGGCCGCGGTGCAAACTACCCCCGACGGCAGCGCGGTGCAGGGCGTGCGCGCGGCCGACGGCACCGTCTATGCCGCGCCTGTGGTGGTGCTCGCGGCCGGGGCCTGGGCGCCGCGGCTGGCCCGCACCGTAGGCCTGGAGTTGCCCCTGACCACCTGGAGCCACGATGTCATGTTCGTGCGCCGCCCGCCGGGCCCCTGGAGCCCCGCGGACCTGACCCTCATTGACGACCTCAACGAGATGTACTTTCGCCCCGAGCAGGGCAACTTGCTGCTGGTGGGCCTGGAAGTGGGCAATCCCGTGGGCGAGGACCCCGACACGCCGACCGAGCACCCGCACCCCGGCTTTGTGGAGCGGGCCGTGGAGCATGTGGTGCGCCGGGTGCCGGCCCTGGCGGAAGGTTCCCTGCACAGCGCGCATCGCGGCTACGACGGCCTTTCGCCCGACCAGCGCGCCATTTTGGGCCCGGCCGGGCCCACGGGCCTCTGGCTGGATGTGGGGCACAGCGGCACGGGCTTCAAGATTGCGCCCGCGGTGGGGCTGGCGTTGAGCGAGTGGATGCTGGACGGCGCGCCCCAAAGCGTGGATGTGCGGCCCTTCGGGGTGGAACGCTTCGCGGCCGGGCGTCCTTTGCGGCCGGAACATCCTTACGGCGACATCTGGCACTGACGCGCGGCTCAGGTTGGCATCTGGGCCAGCAGCCACTCCACCACCTGCCAGGTTCCCCGGCGGAAGTCGGTGTTGCGGGCCGCGGCGCGCATCCGGGCCAGGGTCGGGTCGTCGGGCCGGGTCCAGCGGGCGACCAACGCCGCGGCGCGGGCCGGGTCGGGTTCGTACACCCCCGCGCCCAGGCGCACCACGAAGTCGGGATTGCGCGCCTCCTGGCCGGGCAAATGCGCGAACAACAGCATGGGCAGACCCACGGCCAGGGCCTCGGCAATGGTGCTGGGACCGGCCTTGGTCAGCAGCAGGTCGGCCGCGTGCATCCAGCGGTGCACATCGTGCACGAAGCCCAGCACCCGCACCGGGATAGGCCAGGTCTGGGCCTGCAGCCGTCGTCGCAGCCGTTCGTTGCGGCCGGCGACGACCACCACCTGGGCGCGGGGGTGTACGAACCCGACCCGGCCCGCGCCGCGGCGTTGGTCGCCCGCTGGACCCGGCCCGACGACCCGACCCTGGCCCGGATGCGCGCCGCGGCCCGCAACACC
>WGAK01000289.1 GCA_015494815.1 Anaerolineales bacterium
GCGTACGAGCGCTCCAAGGAACTGGGCCGCGGGGGCGAACCCAAGCCGCCGCGAGAAGGCGGGCGGTGACGCCGTACAATGGCTCCACAGAGAGTCTGTCAGATTGCCGAAATCGGCGAGCGGGCCATTGTTGGCGTGCGGCGCGTGGGTACCGCTTTGGTGCCAAAGCGGTGTCGAGCCACTGCAGTCCCACATTTTGGCGTGCGGCGCCTGGGCGTCGTTTTGGGAGGGCGGTAGGGCGAATGGGCGGAGGGGCGGTAAAGCGGTAAGGCGATAAGGCGATAAGGCGGTAAAGCGGTAAGGCGAATTTGCGGGTGACGCTCCCCGCTCCCTGCTTTCCGCTGACACCTGACGCCTGCTCGCTGACCGCTGCCAGGCGGCAAGCCCGTCTTTCGGCCACGCCAGAAGGCGACCGGCCGGTCGCCCCTACCGGGCATTGCGCGCCCTCGCAATGACACGCGGGCTGCACACAGCGCACCGCACACCACACACCGCGCACTGCACACCGCGCATTACCCCCCGCGGGCCACGCGCGACATGCCTTCCGGCAGCATTTGTGCGTGCGGCTCAATTTTATACCTTGACAGGGCCGCGGGCCTCTTATACAATCCCCCATCGCGTGCACGAAATGTTTTGCGGAATGTTTTAAGGAAGACCCCATCGCTGAGGAGGCGATCGCATGGACAATTTTACAGCCTTTGAGATGATGGCCTTGTGGGGCGTCCTTTTGGTCGCCATCATCGCCCTGGCCTATGCCTGGTATCTGGGCGTGCAGGTGCTGAAGAAAGACAAGGGCGACGAGGCCATGCAGAAGGTGTGGCGGGCCATCCGCGACGGTGCGGAGGCGTATTTGCGCCGCCAACTGCGGGCCATCCTGCCCCTCATCGCCATTCTGACGGTGGCGCTGTTCTTGTCGGTGTACATCGTGCCGCCCACGCCCGAGGCCCGCGAGTTCTTCGCCGGGCGCTCGGAGGGCGAAATCCGCTTCCTGGTGGGCCTGGGGCGGGCCATCGCCTTCATCCTGGGCGCGAGCGCGTCGTTGGCCGTGGGCCAAATCGGCATGCGCATCGCGGTGGCCGCCAATGTGCGGGTGACCTCCGCGTCCCGGCGTTCGTTCGGCGAGGCGCTGCAAATTGCCTACCGGGCCGGGGCCATCACGGGCATGCTGACCAACGCATTGGGCCTGCTGGGCGGTACTATCATCTTCATGGTCTACAAAATCGCCGCGCCCGATGTGCTGCTGGGCTTCGGCTTCGGCGGCACCCTGCTGGCCCTGTTCATGCGGGTGGGCGGCGGCATCTACACCAAGGCCGCGGATGTAGGCGCGGACCTGGTGGGTAAGGTCGAGGCCGGCATCCCCGAAGACGACCCGCGCAACCCCGCGGTCATCGCCGACCTGGTGGGCGACAATGTGGGCGACTGCGCAGGCATGGCCGCGGACATCTTCGAGTCCTACGAAGTGACCATCGTCGCGGCCCTGATTCTGGGCCTGGCGCTGTGGCACGCCACCGGTCAGTTGGCCTGGGTCATCTTCCCCCTGGTGGTGCGCGGCGTGGGCGTGTTCTCGTCCATCATCGGCACCTATGTGGTGAAAGAGGACCCCAACAAGCCCGGCGACGCCATGGCCGCCATCTTCAAGGGCTACATCATCGCCTGGGTGCTGTCCGCGCTGCTCATCTTCGGCTTCGGCTACCTCTACCTGAACGCGCTGCAAGACGAGCCCCTGACCGGCGGCTGGTGGCGCGCGCCCCTGGCCGTGGTGGTGGGCCTGGTGCTGGCCGCGGTGCTGGACCGGCTGACCAATTACTTCACCAGTACCCAACACCAGCCCGTGAAGGACATCCGTGACGCGTCGGACACGGGCTCGGCCACCCTGATTTTGCAGGGCCTGGTGGTGGGCATGGAATCCTCGGTGTGGGCCGCGCTGGTCATGGCCGGCACCATCATGGTCTCGGTGCTCATCTTCACGGGCATGCCCGTGGCCGACATCGCCACCCAGGTGACCTTCGTGCTGTACGGCGTGTCGCTGGCCGGCATCGGGATGCTCACCCTGACGGGCAACGTGGTGGCCATGGACTCCTTCGGACCCATCGCGGACAACGCCAACGGCATCGGCGAGATGGCCTGGAGCGAACGCGAAGACGACGAAACGGTCAAGGCCCGGGACATCATGGCCGACCTGGACGCGGTGGGCAACACCACCAAAGCCATCACCAAGGGTATTGCCATCGGCACCGCGGTCATCGCGGCCGTGTCGCTGTTCGCGTCCTACCTGGTGGATGTGAGCCGGGCCCAAAACGCGCTGGGCGTGCCGCCCGAGCAGTGGCTGAGCGCCACGGGCATCCGGGTGGATGTGCCGCAAGTCTTCGCGGGGATGCTCATCGGCGGTGCGCTGCCCTTCCTGTTCTCGTCCTTCGCCATCCAGGCGGTGCGGCGGGCCGCGTCCCTCATCGTCAAAGAGGTGCGCAAGCAGTTCAAGATGGGCGTGCTGGAAGGCACCCGCGAGCCCGACTACCAGGCCGCGGTGGGCATCTCCACGGCCGCGGCCCAGAAGGAACTGGTCCCCCTGGCGCTGCTGGGCGTGGTGACGCCCATCTTAGTGGGGCTGTGGCTGCAGGTCGAGGCCCTGGGCGGCTTTCTGGCGGGCATCATCGTCAGCGGGCAGTTGCTGGCCGTGTTCATGAACAACGCCGGCGGCGCGTGGGACAACGCCAAGAAACTCATCGAAGACGAACCCAAACAGCCCGAAAAGGGCCTGGGCAAAGGCTCCGAGCGCCACAAGGCGTCGGTGGTGGGCGATACCGTGGGTGACCCCTTCAAGGACACCGCGGGGCCGGCCCTGAACCCCATGATTAAGGTGGTCAACCTGGTCGCCGTCATCGTGGCGCCCATCGTGGTCAAGTACCAACAACTGGGCGTGGGCGGCTGGGCCGTGTCGCTGGTGCTGCTGGCCGCGCTGTGGTGGGTGGTACGCCAGGCCAAGCGCAGCGAAATGCAGGTCTAAACACCAGCCCGACGACAACCACCGCGGGCCGGGGGACGATACTCCGGCCCGCGGGCTTTTTAACATCCCGCGCGGCTCACGCTTCCAGCCAGCGCACATAGCGCCACTGCGCCGGACGGCCCTGCGCGTACACCCCCCGGCGGTGGGGCGGCAGCAGGTCGGCCAGCACATACATGGCCTCGTCGGTCATGGCCTGCAACACCGCGGTGGGCGCGCGGCGGGGGCCTTCCAGCCGGAAGGGACGCCCAAAACGCACCCGGGCCCGGGGCTCGCGCCACCAGCGCGGCAACAGGGGCAGGGTCGGGTAGCCCTCGGTGCCGTCTACCGCGGCGGGCACCAGGGGTACCTGGCAGCGCAGCGCGAAGTAAGCCAGCCCGGGCTTAGCCCGCTGCAAAGTGGGGTTGCGGGTGCCTTCGGGCGCGATGAGCACCAACTCCCCTGCGGCCAGGGCCACCAGGGTGCGACGAATGGCCCGCTTGTCGGTTTCGCCGCGCCGCACAGGGATGGCTCCCCACAGGCGCGGCAGCACGCCGATGAGCGGGTAGTGGAAGGCTTCGACCTTGGCCAACGGCGTCGTGGCCAGGGGCAAAAAGCCCAACAGCACCAGCGGGTCGGTGAACGCGATGTGGTTGTAATACACCAACGCCGGGCCGCGACGGGGCACATGCTCCAGCCCCTCCACCGCGGCGACCCGCGCGAAGGCTCGCAGGCCGACGGTGCGCAGCGCCCAGCGCCAGAAGCGACGCTGTCGGTGCCAGCGCCGCGGGTCTTCGGCCGGGGGGATGGCGATGTCCGCGCAGGGCTCCGAAGTCGGGGTGGTCATG
>WGAK01000290.1 GCA_015494815.1 Anaerolineales bacterium
CTCAAGGGTGAGTATGGTATCGAGGGGCCTTTCCCCAGCGAGCGCCTGGCTCGTCAGACTTTGCAGGAGGCGATTTTCCTGTACAATCAGGAGCGGCCGCATCTCACTTTGGACTATGCCACACCGGCTCAAGTTCACTTTATGTCATGGCGGTCGGCAGGTCAAAGTGTCAACGTTTAGCCGGACAAGACAATGCTTTCTCCCCGCTCCCCGCTTTCTGCTGCTCGCTATTCGGTGCCCGCTGGGGCCTGACGCCTGTTCGCTGACCGCTGCCAGGCGGCGAAGCCATCCCCTGCGTGGGCCCGACGAGGGCCTGGGCCTCGCGCGAGACGGCATAGGCTCCTGTCTGACGGTGTCAGGAGCGGGCGCACGCCGTGCGCCCCTACCGGGCGCTGCGCGCCCTCGCAACGACACATGCGAGGATGCCTGCCGCGGACAGTAGGTCGCACTTGACATACCCCCCTTCGGCAACCTTTGCGCGCCTCGCCGACTTTTGGGGTTGCCCTGCTTGGTGGAGTTGGGTATACTTTGGGTGTCCGTATCCGTGGTTTGGCGCGCTTGGCCGCGCAAATCTCTTCACTTTGGAGGAGAAGGTTATGAAGAAATGGTATTGGCTGCTCGCCGTACTGGCCGTTTTGGCCCTGGCCCTGGCCGCCTGTGGTGGTCAACAGGCCACCGAAGCCACCGAGGCCGCCGGGCAAGAACAGGCCGCCGAAGAGATGGACTGTAAGAGCCCCGATGTCTTTTGCGTGGGCCTGGTGACCGACGTGGGCGAAATTGATGACAAGTCCTTCAACCAGTCCGCGTGGGAAGGCGTCCAGAAGGCCAAGGAAGAGGGCGTGGCCGACAAGATTGACTACATCGAGACCAAGGACGCCAAGGACTACGAGGCCAACATCCAACTCTTCGCGGAGCAAGGCTACGATGTCATCGTGACCGTGGGCTTTGCCCTGGGCGAGGCCACCCGCGCCATGGCCGACCGCTACCCCAATGTCATGTTCATCGGCGTGGACCAGTTCCAGCCCGATTCCAAGGCCAATGTGGCCGGCCTCATCTTCCACGAAGACCAGGCGGGCTTCCTGGCCGGCGCACTGGCGGGCATGATGACCGAGACCAACAAGGTGGCCGCGGTGCTGGGCACCGACCTGGTGCCCCCGGTGGTGGCCTTCGGCACCGGCTATGAGAATGGGGCCAAGTATGTCAACCCCGATGTGGAAGTGCTGATGACCTACCACCCCGGCGGCCTGGATGTGGCCTTCACCGACCCCGAGTGGGGCGCGGCCACGGCCAAGCAGGCCATGGACCAGGGCGCGGATGTGGTCTTCGCCGCGGGCGGCAAGACCGGCAACGGCGGCCTCATCGAGGTCGCGGGGCGGGCCAAGGCCGGCGAACGGGTCTACTGCATCGGTGTGGACACCGACCAGTGGTACACCGTGCCCGAGGCGCGGCCCTGCCTGATTACCAGCGCCATGAAACTGATTACCGACGGCGTGTTCGACCTGGTCAAGATGGCCAAGGACGGCAACTTCCCCGGCGGCAACTACTTCGGCGATGTGGGCCTGGCGCCCTTCCACGACTTCGAAGACGATGTGCCGCAAGAGGTCAAGGACAAGTTGGACGAAATCCGCAAGGGCCTGATGGATGGCTCCATTGACACCGGCTGGAACCCCGGCGGGTGATGGCAGGCCCTGAGTGAGTAGAAAAGCCGGGTCCGACCGCGGTCGGGCTCGGCTTTTTTACGCGCCGTGTCGGCCCAAGGCCCCTTGGACCGCTCGCGCAAGGAGGTCGTATGCATCCCTGGGAAGCCCGCCTGCGGGCCCGGGCCAAGCGCCTGCGCTGGCGCTGGCGACGCTGGCAGGTGGCCCGGCGTTATGGCCGTGACGCGCTGCAGGCCGCGCCCCGACTGTTCGGCAATGCCCAAACCAAGTCCGGTTCCCACTTGCTCTATCAGGTGTTGCGGGGCTTCACGGCCCTGGGCCCTTTCGTCAACCCCGGCCTGCCGCCGGTCAACCGCGACGAGGCCAACCGCAAGTTGCCCCCCACGGCCATCCAGGCCCGCCTGCGGGAACTGCGGCCCGGCGATGTGGCCTATGGCTACCTGCCCGGCCGCGAGCCCTACCTCACCTGGCTGAGCAGCCCCGGCTGGGCCACGGTGCACATCGTGCGCGACCCGCGCGATGTGGCCGTGTCGCACGCCTTCTACATCGCCGACATGCAGCCGCAGCACGAATGGCACGCTTATTTCAACACCGTGGCCACCGATTTGCCCAGCCGCCTGCGCATCGTCATCGCGGGGCATCGCGAGGGCGACCGGGTGTTCGAGGACTTGCGCTCCCGCTACGAGAGTTACCTGGCCTGGCTGCAGCAGCCCGGCGTGCTGGTGGTGCGCTTCGAGGACTTGCGCTTGCGGCCCCGGCCCACGCTGCAACGCATCCTCCACTTCGTGCGTGGCCGGGGAACGTGGCCCTTAGTCCTGCCCGAAGACCAGGCCCTGGACGCACTGCAGGCGGCCATCCAACCCCGCAAGTCGGGCACCTTCCGTCGGGGCCAGCCCGGCGCCTGGCGGGAGCATTTCACCCCCGACCTCAAGGCTCTGTTCAAAGAAGTAACCGGCGATTTGTTGATTCGACTGGGGTACGAACGCGACCATGACTGGTGAGACGCCCTGCTGCTCGGTAGTCATCCGGGCGTACAACGAAGAGCGCCACATCGGCCGCCTGTTGGAGGGCATCGCCCACCAAACCCTGCGACCCGAGGTCGTGCTGGTGGACTCGGGTTCCACCGACGCGACCGTCGCCATCGCGCGGCGCTACCCGCGGGTGCGGGTGGTGCACATTCGGCCCGAGGAATTCACCTTCGGCCGGGCCCTGAATGTGGGCATTCGGGCGGCTCGGGGCGCGTTCATCGTCAACGCCAGCGCGCACGTGTATCCGGTGTATCCCGACTGGTTGGAGCGCCTGCTGGAGCCTTTCGCCGACCCGCAGGTGGCCGTGACTTATGGCAAACAGCGGGGCGCGGCCACCACCAAGTTCTCCGAGCACCAGATTTTCGCCACCTGGTTCCCCGACGGCGAGGGGCCGGTGGTGCAAGACCATCCCTTTTGCAACAACGCCAACGCGGCCATTCGCCGCGCGCTGTGGGAGCAGCACCCTTACGATGAAACCCTGCCCGGCCTGGAAGACCTGGCCTGGGCCAAGTGGGCCATGAGCCAGGGCTACCGGGTGGTCTATGTGCCCGAAGCCGAAATCATCCATGTGCACGACGAGGCCCCGCGGCAGATTTTCAACCGCTATCGCCGCGAGGCCATGGCCTTCAAGCGCATCTACCCCGAGGCTCGTTTTGGCCTGAGCGACCTGGTGCGCCTGTTCGTGAGCAATGTGTTGAGCGACTGGTGGCATGCGTGGCAGGAAGGCGTTTGGGGCCAGGTGGCGTGGGAAGTGGTACAATTTCGTTGGTGGCAGTTTTGGGGCACGTATCGCGGCTACCGCTTGGCCGGGCAGCCGCTGACGGACCAACTGCGGCAGACCTTTTACTATCCCCGGGGTTGGCAGCGCGGGCGGCGTGGGGCCCCACGCGCGGTGCCGCCCATTGCGTATAGCCAGTCCGACCCGGCGCATGATGCGGCCCGTCGCCGTTAGTCCGACGGCCTGGCATCTCTGAGGAGGCAGCGTATGACCAGGCCTGTGGCCGTGGTCACCGACAGCACGGCCGACCTGCCCCCGGCCCTGGCGGCCGAGGCGGGCATCACCGTGGTGCCGCTGCAAGTGCTGTGGGAGGGACGGACCTATCAGGATGGGGTGGATTTGACCGCGGACGCGTTCTACGCGCGGCTGCGCACGGCCGCGTCCATGCCCACGACTTCGCATCCCAGCCCCGAGACCTTCGCGGCCATCTACCGCCGCTGGCACGCGCGCGGCTATGCCGTGTATGTGCTGGTGCTGTCGGAGCGCTTTTCGGGCACCTACCAGGCCGCGCAGTTGGCCCGGCAACAGGTTCCCGAGGCCGAGGTGTGGGTGGAGGATTCCCTGACCACTTCCATGGCCCTGGGCTTTCAGGCCCTGGCCGCGGCGCGTGTGGCCGCAGAGGGGGGCGATTTGCACGCCGTGCGCGCGGCCGCGGCCGCGGTGCGGGCGCGCAGCGGGGTGTTGTTCGTGCCGCGTACCCTGGCCTACATGCGCCGCAGCGGACGCCTGGGCCCGTTGCAATATCGTCTGGCCAGCGCGCTGCGCATTTTGCCCGTGTTGGAGATTCGCGACGGCGGCCCGGCATTGGTGGCCCGCACCCGCACCTTTCCGCGCGCGGTGCGCCGGATGCGCGACGAGGTGGTCGCCCGTTGCCAGGGGCAGGCGGACCTGCACCTGGCCGTGCTGCACGCCGACGCAGCCGATGATGCGCGCGCCCTGCGCGACGACCTGACCGTGCGCCTGCGCCCCCAACAGCACTGGGTGCAGACCATTGGCCCCGTGCTGGGCATTCACACCGGCCCGGGCCTGCTGGGCGTGGCCTACGCCTGGGACCTGGGCGGCCCGCTCTTTTTCACAGCCTGACCCCCGCGTAGGCAGACAACTCGGCGGCATGGCGCGTCCGCCCCACCTGGACGCGCTATAATACGGCCGCGTTTACCGACTTCGCATTGCCCCAGGAGCCGTTCCCCATGAGCCTGAAAAACGATGCCTGGATTCGTCGCATGGCCCGCGAGCACAAGATGATTGAACCCTTCGTGGACTCGCAGGTGCGGGCTGGCGTCATCTCGTATGGCCTGTCGTCATATGGCTACGACATCCGCGTGGCCGATGAGTTCAAGGTGTTCACCAATGTGCACTCGACCATCGTGGACCCCAAGGGCTTCGACCCGCGCTCGATGGTGGATGTGCGCGGCGAGGTGTGCATCATTCCGCCCAACTCGTTCGCCCTGGCCCGTTCGGTGGAGTACATCCGGGTGCCGCGCGATGTGCTGGTGATTTGCCTGGGCAAGAGCACCTACGCCCGCTGCGGCATTATCGTCAATGTCACACCGCTGGAGCCCGAATGGGAAGGGCATATCACCATCGAGATTTCCAACACCACGCCGCTCCCGGCCAAGATTTACGCCAACGAGGGCATCGCGCAGTTGATTTTCCTGCAGGCCGATGAGCCCTGCCAGGTGTCGTATGCCGACAAGAAGGGCAAGTATCAGCGCCAACGGGGCATCGTGCTGCCCAAAGTAGATACTTCGTCCCCTTCTTCGCCACACCCATAGGAGGCCGCATGGCCCGCGCATCGTCGCCCGCGTCGCGTCCCTTCCCCTATACTGCGGTGCTGACCGTGGCCGGGGGGCATTTCGTCCACGACACCTTCACCGCGTTTTTCGCGCCGCTGCTGCCCCTTTTGCGGGCCGAGTTGGGCCTCAGCCTGGCCGAGGCCGGCGCGCTGACCGTGTTTCGGCAGATGCCTTCGCTGCTCAACCCGCTCATCGGCTTTTGGGCCGACCGCACCCGTCGGCTGCGCTGGTTCGTGGTGCTGGCCCCGGGGCTCACGGCCACGGGCATGACCTTGCTGGGCTGGACGCACTCGTACGCGGCCTTGGCCGTGCTGCTGCTGGCCGTGGGCCTGAGCGTCGCCATGTTCCACGCACCCGCGCCCGCGCTGGTGGCGCGCCTCGCGGAGCCGCACACCGGCCGGGGCATGAGCATCTTCATGGCCGCCGGTGAACTGGGCCGCGCGGTGGGGCCGGTGCTGGCGGTGAGCGCGGTGGGCTGGTGGGGCCTGCCGGGCCTGCCGCGGTTGGCCGCGCTGGGCTGGCTGGCGTCCGCGCTGCTGTTCGTGCGCCTGGCCCGGCTGGAGCCCGTGGCCCGGCATCGCCGTTGGGACCTGCGCGCGTTGAGTCACTGGGCGGTCTCCTGGGTGCCCGCGCTGGCCGTGCTCATCGTGGGCCGGGCCTTCGTCGTCGGCGCGTTGGGTACCTTTCTGCCCACCTTTTTACACGACCAGGGCCACACGCTGCAAGCCGCGGGCTGGCGCTTCAGCCTGTATGAGGCTGCGGGCGTGGTGGGCGCGCTGCTCGCAGGCACCCTGAGCGACTTTTTGGGCCGCAAGCGCACGGTGGCCCTGACCCAGGGGTTGGCGGTGCTCTTCTTGTGGCTGTTTCTGCTCAGCCCGCCCGCCTGGCGCGTGGCGTGGTTGCTGCCTCTGGGGTTCACGGCGCTGGCCGCGCAGCCGGTCATGCTGGCCCTGGTGCAAGACCACGCGGCCGAAGCCCGGGCCACGGCCAACGGCGTGTATCTGGCGTTGAGTTTTTTGCTGCGCCCCTGGGTGGTGACCGCGGTCGGCACGTTGGGGGACTATTGGGGTCTGGCCCGCGCGTTCGGGGTTGGCGGCGGCCTGGCCCTGCTCAGCCTGCTGGCGTTGCTGTGGCTACCGGGGAAACGCTGACCGCAGGCTCGCGGCCGCCGCGAGCCGCGGCGCCGCGCTTGACAAAGCCCTGCCCCTGGCCTACCATGAGGGCGCACGGCCCGGAGGTGACGCATGGCCGCACGACCGCATGTGTATGACTGGACCCTGCCCCAATGGGAAGCCTGGGTGCAGGCCCAGGGGCAACCCGCTTACCGCGCCCGGCAGATCTGGGAGGGGCTGTATCGGCATTTGTGGACCCGGCCCGAACAGTTCAGCCCCCTGCCCAAGGCCCTGCGCGCGGCCCTGGCCGCGTCCTTCGACTTCCAACGCCTCACCCCCGAGGCCGAGCAGGCGTCCGACGACCGCGAAACGCACAAGACCGTGTTTCGCCTGCCCGACGGCCCCGTGGTCGAGACCGTGCGGATGCGCTACGTGCGGCGGCGCACGTTGTGCATCTCCACCCAGTCGGGCTGCGCCATGGGCTGCGTGTTTTGCGCTACCGGCCAGTTGGGGCTGTTGCGCAACCTGAGCCCCGGCGAAATCGTGGAGCAGGTGCTGTATTACGCCCGCTGGCTGCGGGCCCGAGGCGAGCGGGTGACCCACATTGTGGTCATGGGCATGGGTGAGCCCTTCCACAACTACGACGCCATCCTCAAGGCCCTGGACATCCTCAACCATCCCGCGGGGTTTCGCCTGGGCGCCCGCCGCGTCACCATCTCCACCGTGGGGCTGGTGCCGCGCATCCGGCAGTTCGCCCGCGAGCGGCGTCAATACAACCTGGCCGTGTCGTTGCACGCGGCCGACGACGATTTGCGGGCCAGCCTCATCCCCGTGGCGCGGCGTTGGCCGTTGGCCGACCTGATGGACGCGGTGCGCTTCTACATCGCCCAGACGCATCGGCGGGTGACCTTCGAGTGGGCCTTGATTCACGAGGTGAACGACACGCCCGACCAGGCGCGGGCCCTGGCCCGCTGGTTGCGCGGCATGTTGGCCCATGTGAACCTCATCCCCCTGAACCCGACGCCGGGTTACGCGGGCCGGGCCAGCCCGCGCGCGCGGGCGCGCGCGTTCTGCCAGGTGTTGGAGCAGGCCGGGGTGCCCTGCACCGTGCGCCTGCGCCGTGGCATTGACATCCAGGCCGGTTGTGGGCAGTTGGCCGGGCGGGCCCTGGCCGCGCGGCCGCGCTTCCTGGTGGGCTCCCGCCTGACCGCCGGGGAGGGCGCATGAGCCGTGGGTCCGGGCGTCGCCGCCTGCCCTGGCGCGGGCTGCTGGAGGCGGCCTGGGTGTTGGCCGGTGTGCTGCTGACCCTGTACACCGTGCACCCCGGCCGCGGCTTGCCGCCCAGCCGCGATTCGGGCGCGTTCCTCTACATCGGCTGGCGCTGGCTGGAGGGCGACATCCCCTATCGCGATGTGTGGGACCACAAGCCGCCGGGCGTCTACGCGGTGGACGCGCTGGGGTTGCGGCTCGGCCGGGGTTCGCTGTGGGGCGTGTGGGGGATGGAAGTGCTCTTTTTGGCCGTGGCCGCGGCCGGGGGCTATGCCTTGCTGCGGCGTTGGTGGGGCGTGCCCGTTGCCTTGCTGGCCACTTATTTGTGGCTGTATACCCTGGTGTTCTTGCTGGATGGCGGCAATTTGACGCAAGAGTACGCGTTGCCGTTTCAATTTGCCATGTTCGGCCTGTGGGCCGCGGTCGCCCGGCGCCATCCATCTCCGGCTACGGCCTGGGCCGCGGCATTGGGCGTGGTCACGGCCGGGGCCTTTTTGTTCCGCCCGAACACCATCGCCCCCGCGCTGGTGGGGCTGGCGCTGTGGTGGCTCGATGCCTCGCTGCCGTGGCGGGTGCGGGCGCGGCGGACCCTGGCCTTTGGGCTGGGCTTCGGGGTGGTGGTGGGCCTGGTGGCTGCGTACTTCGCCTGGCAGCGGGCCCTGGGCGCGTTTTGGGAGCAGGCCTTCGTCTTCAACTACCTCTATGCCCAGGAGCGCGGGCTCAAGCGCCGCCTACTGGAGGTGGCTCGCGGGCTGCGGCAGTTCCCCGCGACGGGCCTGTGGCCGCTGGCCCTGCTGGGCTACGCGGCGCTGCTGGCCTGGCGGCGGGCAGCCCGGCCTGCGTGGCCGCAGTCGGTGCGCCTTCTGCTGCTGCTCACCTTCCCGGCGGAACTGGTGATGGTGGCCTTGCCGGGGCGGGGGCGCGTGCCTTACTTCACTTCCTTGCTGCCGATTTTGGCGTTGTTGGCCGCGGTGGCCCTGGCCGCGGCGCTGGACCGGCTGGACCCCGCGCCCGCGCGGCGCGCGTGGGGGCCGTGGCTGGCGGCCGGGGCCTTGTTGACGGCCTGGGGCGGCTTGCACGCGCTGGCCTACCACGACTACCTCAAGGCCACCGCGGCCGAGCCTTCGCCCGTGGCCGCGGTGGTGGCCTATGTGCAGCAACACACCCGGCCCGACGAGACCGTCCTGGTTATCGGGGCCGAGCC
>WGAK01000291.1 GCA_015494815.1 Anaerolineales bacterium
GTGGCCGAGGGGGTGATGGCCGGGGGCGGCGTGCCCAGGTGCTTGGGCCGGATTTTCTGCCACAAGGCATAGCCGCCGAAGAGCAGCCCGACCACGACGAGCAGCCCGGCCAGGGCCAGCAGCGTGGTGCGAATGGACAGGCTCGCCCCCGCGGTAGGCCGTTGCCAGCGGTAGCGCTGCTCCCATTCGGGGCGCCGGTTCACGGCCACGGGCTCGCCGACCAATCCTCCTCTTCGGCGAAAAACGCCAGGCCGCGGCGGGCCAGGGGATTGTCGGGGTCAAGGCGCAAGGCCTGACGCAGGCTGTCCTCTCGCTCTTTGGGGTTGGTGGTGGCCGCGGCCAGAAGCAGCCAATACTGCACGTTTTTGGGGTCGCGCTTGAGCAGGCGGATGAGCAAGCGCCGGGCTTCGACCAGGTCACCCTGTTGCAGAGCCTCTTGAGCCTGCTCGTAGGTGGTCTTGGGCACTTGCGGGCTTTTGCCCGCGCGAGCGTTGGATTGCGAGGCCATGATGTGCCATCCTGACAAAGACGACACCCGACCGGCATCGAAGCGCGCGGTCCAGGCGGCTGACGAACGCCGAAAAAACCATGTTCATTGTACCAAACTCCCGCGCGTGGCCGCGGGCGCGCCTGGAACGGTGGCGGAGGGGGGCTGTGCTATAATACAAATACCCACAGGATTTCAAGCCTGTCCGCTGTACCTCAAAGGAGGCTGGCATGATTCAAGACCTGTTGCGCGATGCCGAACGACGCATGCAGCGCGCGGTACAGATTTTGGACGACGACCTCAAACGCATCCGCACAGGGCGGGCTTCGCCGGCCCTGGTCGAGAAGTTGACCATTGACTACTACGGCGTCCCCACGCCCTTGATTCAACTGGCCACCATCACCGTGCCCGAACCTCGCCAACTGCTCATCAAGCCGTTCGACCCCAAGGCCATCCCGCTCATCGAACGGGCCATCCTGACCTCGGACCTGGGGCTGAACCCCAACAACGACGGCAAGAACATTCGGCTGAATCTGCCGCCGCTGACCGAAGAGCGCCGCCGCGAACTGGTGCGGGTGGTGCAGCGGCGGGTGGAAGAGATTCGGGTGGCCATCCGCAATGTGCGGCGGGATGTCATCAAAGACCTGCGCGAGATGGAAGACGAAAAGATGATTTCGGAAGACGAGCGCAAGCGGGCCGAGGAGAAACTGCAAGAGTTGACCGACAAGTACATCGAGAAGGCCAACGACCTGGGCGAGCACAAAGAGCAGGAGATTTTGGAGCGATGAAGTCGCAAGACGGGCGTGGGCCGGGCGCCGGCGATGGGGAGACCGCATCGCCTTTGCGCATTCCCACCCATGTGGCCATCATCATGGACGGGAACGGGCGTTGGGCCCGTTCCCGCGGTTTGCCACGGCTGGCCGGGCATCGGGCCGGTACCGAGAACCTGCGCCGCGTCATCGAGGCCTGCGTGGAGTTCGGCATTCGTTATTTGACCATTTACGCCTTTTCCACCGAGAACTGGGCGCGGCCCAAAGACGAGGTGGAAGGGCTCATGGGCATCATGGAAGAGGTCATTGACCGCGAAGTGCCCGAACTGCACGCCCAGGGGGTGCAAATTCGGCACATCGGCGCGCTGGAAGGCATTCGGCCCGAGTTGCAACGCAAGATTCAGCAGGCCGTGGCCCTGACCCGCCACAACCAGCGCCTGGTGCTGGTGGTGGCCTTCAATTACGGCGGGCGGGCCGAAATCGTGCACGCCATCCGCCAGATGTTGGCCGCGGGGCTCAAGCCCGAACAGGTCACCGAGGCCACCGTGGCCCAATACCTGTACACCGCGGGCATCCCCGACCCCGATTTGGTCATTCGGACTTCGGGTGAGCAGCGCATCAGCAACTTCTTGCTGTGGCAAACCGCGTATTCCGAGTGGTATTTCACGCCCGTCTACTGGCCCGACTTCGACAAGCACGAATTGCGCAAGGCTTTGGAGGAATACAGCCGCCGGGAACGCCGGTTCGGCCGGGTTTCGGCGTTGGATGTGCCCACCCCGGCCGCCGACGCCTGAGCAGCGTGCCCCCGAGGGCGGCCCCTACGCCGCCCTCGTTGCTTTGGGGAAATCCATGCCCAGGGGTGACAATGTTGTATCAACGCGTGTTGGTGGCCCTGGTGGGCCTGCCGCTCATCGTCGGATTGCTGTTTCGCTGGCCCACGGGCTTCGCCGCGCTGTTGGCGCTGGCCTTGCTCGGCGCAGCCTGGGAATATCGGACCCTGTGGCCCGCGGACGCTCGTTGGCCGGCCGCGGCCTGGGTGGTGAGCATCGCGCTGCCCTTGTTGCCCCGGCTGGGCTGGCTGCCCGGCGTGTCGCCCCTGGCGGGCCTGTTGGCCGCAACCCTGCTGGACCTGAGCGTGGCCCTGGCTTTGTTCGAGCGCGGGCACGGCCAGGCCCCGCGCGATGCCGCGTATGCTGCTTTGGGCGCGCTGATGTTCGGCGGCCTGGGCGGGATGCTGTTGGCTTTGCAAGACCTGCCCTGGGGCCCCTGGGCCGTGTTGTGGGTGCTCAGCACCGTGTGGGTCGCGGACTCCGCGGCCTATTTCGCGGGGCGGGCCTGGGGGCGCCATCGCCTGGCCCCCCGCTTGAGCCCCAAGAAGACCTGGGAGGGGCTGGCCGCGGGGGTGCTGGCCGGTAGCCTGTACGCGGGGGCCCTGTTCCCCGCGGTGGCCGCGCGGCTGGGCTTTGCCCCGCCGCCGCCTTTGGCCGCCTGGGGCCTGGGCCTGGTGGTGGCCGGTTTGTCGCCCCTGGGCGATTTGGCCGAGAGTATGTTCAAACGCGCGGCCCGGCGCAAGGATTCGGGCCATGTGCTGCCCGGCCACGGCGGCTTGTTCGACCGCCTGGACTCGTGGCTGTGGGCCGGCGCGCTGGGCTACGCCTGGCTGCACCTGTTCGTGTAAGCGCGCGACGCCTGCCGCCCGGCCCCGGCCCAAGCGGAGCGGTTCCCCTTCGACCACCCTTTTGTGTAGCAGGAGGTAAGGCACATGATGAATCCGTATCAGCCATCTCGCAATCTGGCCCTGGAACTGGTGCGCGTGACCGAGGCCGCGGCCATGGCCGCCGGACGCTGGATGGGGCGCGGCGACCGCAAAGCCGCGGACCAGGCCGCGGTGGACGCGATGCGCCACATGCTGAGCAGCATCGAGATGGACGGCATCGTGGTCATCGGCGAGGGCGAAAAGGACGAGGCCCCCATGCTCTACAACGGCGAGAAGGTGGGCACGGGCGAGCCTCCCGCGGTGGACCTGGCCGTGGACCCCATCGACGGCACCCGGCCTCTGGCCAACGGCCAGCCGAACTCCATTGCCACCATCGCGGTCGCGCCGCGGGGCACCATGTACGACCCCGGGCCCTTCGTGTACATGAACAAAATCGCGGTGGGGCCCGAGGCCAAAGGCGTCATTGACATCGAAGCGCCGGTGGAAGTCAACCTGCGGCGCATTGCCCAGGCCAAGGGCAAGGATGTGCGGGATGTGACCGTCATCATCCTCGACCGCCCGCGCCACGCGGAACTCATCGCGGAGGTGCGGCGTTTGGGCGCCCGCATTCGGCTGATTCCCGACGGCGATGTGGCCGGCGCGCTGATGACGGCCTGGCCCGAGTCGGGCATTGATGTACTCATGGGCATCGGCGGTACGCCCGAGGGCGTCATCGCCGCGTGCGCGCTGCGGGCCATGGGCGGCGAGATTCAAGGCAAACTCTACGCCCGCAACGAGGACGAGTTGCGCCGGGGCCGCGAGATGGGGTACGACTTCGAGAAGGTCATCACCATGGACGACCTGGTGGCCTCGGACGATGTGTTCTTCGCGGCCACGGGCATCACCCGGGGCGAACTCCTGGACGGCGTGCAATACCTGGGCGACCGGGTGCGCACCCACAGCCTGGTGGTGCGGGGCAAGACCGGCACGGTGCGGGAAATCATCGCCATGCACCGCCTGGAGAAATTGCGCGCCGTCACTGGCGCCACCTACTACTGATGGCCGCGTGGCCTGGCCGCAGGAGGTGAACATGCTGCGTGTGGGTTACATCGGCCTGGGCATTATGGGCAAGCCCATGGCCCGTAACATCTTGCGCGCCGGCTTCCCGCTGGTGGTGCACAACCGCTCGCGCGGGCCGGTGGACGAACTGGTGGCGCTGGGCGCGCAGGCCGCAGACGGTCCCGCGGCCGTGGCCGCCGCGGTGGATGTGGTCATCACCAACCTGCCCGACTCGGACACGGTGGCGCAGGTGGTGTTGGGGCCGGGCGGCATTCGCGAGGGCGCGCACCCGGGCCTCGTGTTCGTGGACCA
>WGAK01000292.1 GCA_015494815.1 Anaerolineales bacterium
AAGTGCGCCCGCTCGGTCACGCCCACGGCCCCGCGCGCGTCGAGCACGTTGAAGGTGTGCGAGCAGCGCAGCACATAGTCGTGCGCGGGCATGACCAGCCCGGCCTCCAGCGCGGCCTGGGCTTCGGCTTCGTAGAGTTCGTACATGCGCCGCAAGCGTTCGATGTCCGCGACCTCGAAGTTGTATTTGCAATGGTCAATCTCGGCCTGCAGCAGGATGTCGCCGTAGGTGTGCCGGTCGTCCCATTGGATGTCCCACACCGAGCGCACGCGCTGCAAGAACATCACGATGCGCTCCAGGCCGTAAGTAATTTCCACCGCGGGCACGGGCAAGACCTGACTGGCGGCCTGCTGGAAGTAGGTGAACTGGGTGATTTCCAGGCCGTCCAGCCACACCTCCCACCCCAGGCCCCACGCACCCAGGGCCGGGCTCTCCCAGTTGTCCTCCACGAAACGGATGTCGTGCTCCTGCTGGGAAATGCCCAGGGCTTCGAGGCTCTGGAGGTAGATTTCTTGCGGATTGCCGGGGTCGGGCTTGAGGATGACCTGGTATTGGGTGTGCATCTGCATGCGGTTGGGATTTTCGCCGTAGCGGCCGTCGTCGGGGCGGTAGGACGGCTCGACATACGCGACCTGCCACGGCTCGGGGCCCAGCACCCGCAGCACGGTAGCGGGGTTCATGGTGCCCGCGCCGACCTTCTCGCTATAGGGCTGCCAGAGGAGCGCGCCCTGGCGCTTCCAGAATTCGTGCAGGCGTTGGATGACATCCTGAAAAGTGAGGGACATGCCGGCCTCCCGCGCAAAAAAGAGTGGCGCGACCCACCGCGGTGCGCGTGGGGAATTATACCCCGGTTGGCGGGCGGGGGTGCGTCGCGTCCGCGCGGCCGGCCGCCAACCACTATCCACCAACCACCATCTTCCATCCACCACCCACCATCCACATCCACCATCCCCCCTCTGAGCCTGGACAAAGCCCCGGCCTTGGGGTAGAATAGCGCCCGCCTGGGCCGGCGCGCCCCAGGCAACCGTTGTTGGCGCGCGCCCTGCATGGAACCTCCCCACAAACGGGACAGGAGGCGAACCTTGCCCAACACACGTTCTGCCAAGAAGCGCTTACGCCAAAACGAAAAGCGCCGGTTGCGCAACCGCTGGTTCCGCGGCCGGGCCAAGACTTTCATCAAGAAGAGCCGCCAGGCCATCGAGCGGGGCGATGTCGAGCAGGCCCGCTACTTCGCCCAACTGGCCGTCAAGGCCCTGGACAAGGCCGCGGCCAAGGGCATCGTGCACCCCAACAACGCGGCGCGGCGCAAGAGCCGGCTGCTCAAGCACCTGCGTCGTCTCGAAAGCCAGCAGGCTGCTTCGTCCGCGGCCTGACCCGTCGCGCCAAGTCGGTGTCAGACGGGAACTCGCAGGCCGGGTTCCCGTTTTTGTTGTTTCCCCGCGCCCCTGGGAGGGATGCTCATGCTGGACGATGTCCAACGCCAGGTTCTGGAGCGCATCCGCGCCTACCTGACGGCCCACGCCATCCCCGAGCCGCGGGAGTGGCGCTTCGTGCCGGTGCCCGCGGAGGGCACGTGGGGCTTTGGCCTGCCGCTCTTCCCCGCGGCCGCGGCCGAGGTGCGGGCCAAAGGCCTGCGCGTGCCCGTGCCGCAGCGCGCCCAAGAACTGGCCGCCGCGCTGGCCGACGAGGTGGCCGCGCTGCCGGGCATTGTGCGGGCCGAAGCCGTGCGCGGCTACCTCAATGTGTATGTGGACGCCCACGCCTACGGCCGGCGGGTGGTGGACACGGTCCTGGAGCAAGCCGCGGCCTTCGGCCGGGCCCCGCGGCGGGGCCAGCGGGTGATGGTGGAGTTCTCCCAGCCCAACACCCACAAGGCCTTTCATGTGGGGCACCTGCGCAATGTCATCCTGGGCGAGGCCGTGTGCCGCATTCTGGACGCGGCCGGGTACGATGTGGTGCGGGCCAATTACTTAGGCGACATCGGCTGGCATGTCATCAAGTGGCTGTGGAATTACCTGACCTATCACCCGGGGGAAGAGCCTCCGGCCGAGGACAAAACCGTCTGGATTAGCCAACTCTACATCGAGGCCAACCAGCGCCTCAAGGCCCATCCCGAACTGGAGCCCCAGGTGCGGGCCCTGTTCCAGCGCTGGGAGGCGCAAGACCCCGAACTGGTGGCCCTGTGGCAGAAGACCCGGCAATGGTCCATCGAGGGCTTCGAAGAAATCTACCGGCTGCTGGATGTGCACTTCGACCGGGTGTACTTCGAGAGCGAGATGGAAGCGCCGGGCAAGGCGCTGGTGGAAGACCTCATCCGGCGGGGGCTGGCCCGCGACCTGCGGCCCGAAGGGCCCGTCATCGTGCCCCTGGACGAATTGCTGGGCCTGGACAAGCCCACCTATCGCACCTATGTGGTGCTGCGCTCCGACGGCACCAGCCTGTACGCGACCAAAGACCTGCCCCTGGCCATCCAGAAATTCCGGGAATACCCCGACCTGGTCCGCAGCATCTATGTCATTGATGTGCGCCAGTCGCTTTACATGAAGCAGATTTTCAAGACCTTGGCCTTGATGGGCTTCGAGTGGGCCGACCGGCTGTATCACCTGGCCTACGAACTGGTGCTGTTGCCCGCCAACCTGGTGCGCGAAGTGGACGAGGTGGACATGGAGGACACGGCCCCGGCCGACGACCGCCCCAAGGCCAAGGCCGCCAGTTCCCGCGAAGGCGCGGTGCTGCTGGACCAGTTGTTCCACGAAGCGCGACGCCGGGCCCGGGCCATTGTGGACGAGAAGAACCCGGCCCTGCCCCCCGCGGTGCGGGACCAGGTGGCCTGGCAGGTGGCCCTGGGCGCGCTCAAATACAACATGCTGGCCCGCGAAAACACCCGTTTCTTCACCTTCACCTGGGACCAGGCGCTGGATTTCAACGGCAACGCCGCGCCGTCCATCCAGTATGCCCATGTGCGCTGTGCCAGCCTGCTGCGCAAGGCCGGGGGCACGCTGCCCGACGCGGTCACGCCCACCCACAACCTGCACCCCGCGGAAATCGCACTGATTTCGCGCCTGGCTGCGGTGCCCGACGCGGTGCTGCGGGCGGCCGCGGAATACAAGCCGCTGCACATCACCAACGCGGCCTTTGGGCTGGCCCAGGCCTTCAACGACTTCTACGACCGCTGCCCGGTGCTGAACGCGGCAGACGCGACCACCCGCGCGTTTCGGCTGCGCCTGGTGGCTGCGACCAAACAAGCCCTGGCCAACCTGCTGCACCTGCTGGGCATCGAAGCGCCTGAAGTGATGTGAGGGGGGGGAAGTTGGGGTTGGAAGTTAGAAGTTAGAGGTTAGAGGTTGGAGGTTAGAGGTTGGGGGTTGGGTAGCGATAATGGGATAAGCGCCGCGCGTGGATGCGCGGCGCTTTCGGTTTCGCAAGCCATGCCCGCGTGCCGCGGCGGCTACCACACGCCACGCGGCACGCCCGGCCCGCCCAGGCGCACCTGCTCGGGTTTGTCCGGCCACAGCCCGGGGATGCGCGCGCCGCATTTGGGGCAGGTGCCCTCGGCCGTAAGGTGATATTCCTGCACCACATACCCCCAACGCTTGATGAGCAACTCGCCGCAATGCGGGCACCAGGTGTGCTCGAAGGGACCCACCCGGCCCGGCAGGTTCCCCGCGTACACGAAGTGCAGCCCCTCTTCTTTGCCGATTTCCGCGGCCCGCACCAGTTGCTGCACCGTGGTGGGCGGCGGGTCCTGCATTTTGTAGTCGGGGTGAAAGGCCGTCACATGCCAGGGGATGTCCTTGGACACCGACACCAGGAACCGGGCCGCGGCGCGCAACTCGGCTTCGCTGTCATTCCAGCCGGGCACGATGAGGGTGACCACCTCGACCCAAAAGCCCATCTCATGGGCCAGGCGAATGGTATCCAACACCCGCTGGAGCACGCCGCCCAGTTGGCGGTATTGTTTGTCTTGCATGGTCTTGAGGTCTACTTTGTACGCGTCGGTGTAAGGCCGAATGTATTCCAGCACCTCGCGGGTCGCGTTGCCGTTGGACACATACCCGGTCACCAGGTCGCGGGCTTTGGCCCGGCGAAAGATGGCTACGGCCCACTCGCTGGTGATGAGCGGCTCGTTGTAGGACGACACCACGGCCCGCGCGCCCTCTCGTTCGGCCAGACGCAGCAAATCCTCCGGCTGCACCCGATGCAAGAAGCGCAGCGCGGCATCGCTGGCCGGGTCGCGCAAGGCCTGGGAAGTGAGCCAGTTCTGGCAATAGGGGCAGTGATAGTCACAGCCCAACATGCCAAAAGTGAGCGCGTCGTGGCCGGGCCACACATGGTAGAACGGCTTCTTCTCGATAGGGTCCACTTGCAGCGCGGCCACATAGCCCCAGGGCACATACAGCGTACCGTCGCGGTTGAAGCGCACCTGGCAAATGCCCCGCTTCCCCGGCCGGATGAGGCAACGGTGCCCACACGCGTAGCAACGCACCTTGCCGTCCTCCAGGCGTTCATACAACTCGCCCGGCCGGGTGAGGCGGTCCAGCACCTCGCCCAACGAGGTGCCCGAGCGCGGGGGGTGTACCGTCGTCGTCATGTTCATCCTCCCCGAAATCATGGCTGCGGCCGTCCAGAGGTCTCGTTTTTAGTATACGGCTTTTGCCGGGCCCATTGCAAGCCGCGCTTTAAACGAAACAGCCCCCGCGGGCACACCCACGAGGGCCGGGCCGGGTCGGCCGACTTCGGGTTTCAGGCTTCCTCGAAAATCCAACGGTCCAGGTCGCGCTGCCAGGTCACCAATTCGTCAGGCCGGAACCACAGGTCAATCTCAAACGCCGCGGTCTCCGGACCATCCGAGGCGTGGGTCAGGTTGCGGCCGATTTCCAGGCCGAAGTCATGCCGAATGGTGCCCGGCGCGGCTTCGGTAGGACGGGTGGCGCCCATGGTCTGCCGCACCGCGGCGATGGCCTGGGGACCTTCCCACACCATCGCCATCACGGGCCCCGAGGTGATGTAGGCGATGAGCCCTTCGTAAAAGGGCTTGCCCCGATGCACCGCGTAGTGGCGCTCGGCCAACTCACGCGGCACCTGCATGAACTTGGCCGCAACCAGCCGCAAGCCCCGGTTCTCCAGCCGCCGGATGACCTCGCCAATCAGGCCGCGTTGCACCCCGTCGGGTTTGACCATAACGAATGTGCGTTCCATTTGCTCCTCCATAAAAAAGCATCAAGGGCCCTCGAGGGGCCCCTTGATTGTACTCGCATCGGCCTATCGGAGCAACTCCTCGGCCTTGAGATAGGTGTCCAGCGCGTCCTGCAGGCGCCCGGCCCGAGCGAACGCATCCCCCAGCAGTTGGAGCAACTCCACGCTCATGGGGTAATAGTACTGGGCCTGCAGCAGGTCTTCGATGACCTCGGACAGGTACTTGCGACGACGCACCAGCCGCCGGTACAGCCGTAAGCCCTGCTCCAATTGGTAATTGGCGATGGCCTCTCGGGCCTGACGCAGGTCTTCCAGGTAGGGGTCCGCGGCCTCGGGCAAGGGCTTGAGAATCATGGTCTCGGGGGGCGGCACCTGCTGGGTCGGCACCCACGCCGGCGGCGCGATGTCTTCGACCTCTTCTTCGGGGGCGGCGGTCACCTCTTGCACCCACTCCATGGTCTCCGGGGGAACCGGCTCCGCTCCGGCCGACGCCGCGGGGGTGGGCGATGGGGTGGCTGCGGCAGGCTGGGAGGCGGCCAACCATTCCTCGCCGGGCAGCATCCATTCGGGCGGTTCGACCTCGGCCGAGGGCTGGGGCTTCGGCCGCTGGGATTGGGCTTCGCTCCAAAGCAGGTTGGCGATGCCATCTTCCAGGTCTTCGGCCGACGGCGGCGCGGGGGCCTCCCCGGCGGGAGGCGCGGCGGCCCGCAGCCATTCGGGCATCTCGGCCTCCGTCGGTTCCGCGGGCGCGGCCGCCTCGGCTTCGGGCGCGGCCTCGGCGGGCGCTTCGGCTTCGGCCTGGGACGCAGCCTCGCTCAGCCACTCGGGCAGTTCGGCCTCCTCGGCCTCGGCTTCGGGCGCGGCCTCGGCCGCGGGCTCCGCGGGGGCTTCGGCCGCGGCTTCGCGGAAGGTGAGCAGTTCTTCGGTCTTGGCACCTTGCTTGGCCGCCAACTGCTCCAGCCAGGCCAAGGCCGCGTCTTCGTCCTCCAAAACGCCCTCGGGCGCCCCGGCCTCCGCTGCGGGCGCGGCAGCCCCGGCTTCGGGAACGACCTCAGCAGGCGCTTCGGCTTCGGCCTGGGCCGCGGCCTCGCTCAGCCACTCGGGCAGTTCGGCCGCTTCGGCTTCCGCTTCCGGCGCGGCCTCGGCCGCGGCCTCCGCGGGGGCTTCGGCCGCGGCTTCGCGGAAGGTGAGCAGTTCCTCGGTCTTGGCACCTTGCTTGGCCGCCAACTGCTCCAGCCAGGCCAAGGCCGCGTCTTCGTCCTCCAAAATACCCTCGGGCACCGCGGCCTCCGCTGCGGGCGTGGCCGCCTCGGCTTCGGGAACGGCCTCGGCGGGCGCTTCGGCTTCGGCCGCAGGCGCTTCCCCTTCGGCCTGGGCCGCGGCTTCGCGGGAGGTGAGCAGTTCTTCGGTCTTGGCGCCTTGCTTGGCCGCCAACTGCTCCAGCCAGGCCAAGGCCGCGTCTTCGTCCTCCAGCAGGCCCTCGGGCACCGCGGCTTCCGCTGCGGGCGCGGCCGCCTCGGCTGCGGGCGCAACCTCGGCGGGCGCCTCGGCTTCGGCCTCGGGCGCGGCTTCGGCCGCGGCTTCACTCAGCCACTCGGGCAATTCGGCCGCCTCGGCTTCCGGTGCGGCCTCGGCCGCGGGTTCCGCAGGGGCTTCGGCCTGGGCCGCGGCTTCGCTCAGCCACTCGGGCAGTTCGGTCGCCTCGGCCTCGACTTCGGGCGCTTCCTCTTCGGTCTGCAACCACGCGGGCAGGGGCATGTCGGTCGCCCCTTCGCCCGCGGGAGGCGCGGCTTCCGCCGCGGGCGCGGCTTCGCTCAGCCAGGCGGGCAACTCGCCCTCCTCGGCTTCGGCCGCGGGCGGGGCCGCGGTTTCGGTTTCGCTTTGCATCCAGGCCGGCAACGCGCCGGACTCTTCGGCCGCCTCCAGCCACATCCCCACATCGTCCACCGCGGCCTGGTCGTCGTCACGCAGCGCGGTTTCGGGCAACCAGGCTTCGGCGGCCTCCTCCTCGGCAGCGGATTCTGCCTCGGTCGGCGGGGCGGCTTCCTGTTGGGGTTTCAAAGCCTGCAGCCATTCGGGGATGTCCCCGGCCGCAACGGCTTCCTCCTCCTCATCTTCGTCGCCGGTGTCGGCGGGCGGCGGGGCCGGGGCCGCGTCCAGGGGCACCGACGGGTCACGAGGAGCCCAGCCGCTCTCTTGCATCCATTCGGGGATGAGCGTCTCGGCCTGCTCAGGGGGGACATAAGGCCCGCCGCCCGCCTCGGGGGAGGGCTCTTCTTCGGGCAGTTCGGCTTCTTCGTGCAAGGCGAAGATTTCGTCTTCCGCGGGCCCCAACTCATCCTCGTCCAGCAACCCCGTGTCGCGCGCCACCGCGTCCAGTTCCTCCAGCATGGGCATTTCGGCCGCATCGGGGGTGGGCAGCGCATCCAGGTCGCCGGTGTACTCCATCTCCAAACGGGGGATTTGCACCTTTTCGGCCGGCACCTGCTCCGCGGTGGGAAACTCGGCGCCGGTGAAAGCCTCGTAGGGGTCCAGTTCCAGCACCCGGCTCCAGTATTGTTGGGCGTCGTCTTCGCGGCCCTGACCGCGCAGGATGTGCGCCATGATGCGATTGGCCACCAGGCTGTACGGCAGTTTTTGCAACAGGCGTTGGCAGGCCTCCGCGGCCTGAAGCGTTTGTCCCGCGTCGTGGTAAGCCTGGGCCAGCAGGGTTAACGCGTCCAGGCGGCGCGGGTCCTGCTGCAGCACGGCTTGCAATTCGACGATGCTTTGGTTGAGCAAGCCGCTGTGGAGATAAATGCGGGCCAGGGCCACGCGGGTGAAGCGGATGCGGGGCGGCGCGACGCCATCCCGCTCGCGGTAGAGGCGGCGCAACTCTTCCTGGATGGCCACATGGGTGGGCTGGGCCTCGAAAGCCCGCTCCATGTGCCAGATGGCCGCGTCCAGGTTCCCCTCTTCTTCGCGGATGGTGGACATGCCGAAGTGGGCCAGGAAGTCGTCCGGCACGGCCGAGAGCACCCGTTGGAACAAATCCGCGGCTTCGGGGAAGCGGCGATTGCTCAGATAGATTTCGCCCAAGACGCGGTATACGGGCAAATATTTGGGGTAATGGCGCAAGATATGGCGCGCGTGCAGAATGGCCTCTTCATAGCGCTCCTCTTGCACCATTTCGACGATTTGTTGTAAGTAGGTCCGCAAACCGATTTCGTTCATGAGTGTATGCCTCGCCGTGCCGGGCTCTGATACTTATAATAGTATATCAACAGTCTGTGTCCTTGTCCATATCGGGGGAAGTTGTTGGGGGCGGTGATGCGGGGGGCTCGAACAGGGGAATCCAGGCTTCCAGGTCGGGATAGCGTTCGACCCAGGCGGTGATGAGGGCGATGAGGGCCTCTCGGCTCCAGGTCCGCAGGCGTTGGGCCACGGGCGGGCTCGGGGCGAAAGCCTCGGGGTCGGCGACCCACAAAAGCAACAACGCCGCCACATGTTTGCAACGCCCGTCGCGTCCCGCGGGGCACGTGCAAGACGCCGCGAGCACGCCCTGGGGGCCCAGACGGGCCTGAACGCGGTAAGGCTCACGAGCCTGACCGCGGCACAGGGCTCGTAATTCATGGCCCAGGTAGCGCGGGTGGGTGATGCGCCCCTGGCGATGATACCACTGGCCGCGACGATACGCCACGGGCCCCACCCAATCCTGGACCTGCG
>WGAK01000293.1 GCA_015494815.1 Anaerolineales bacterium
TCTTCGCCCACCGCGGCCAGGATTTGCGGCCGCTCGCCCAGCAAGGCCAGGGTGTAGGCGATGTTGGGTGCGGTGCCGCCCCGCCGGCGCACCATGCCGTCCACCAAAAAGGACAGGGCAAAGGGTTCGTCGTGCTGCCGGGGCAAGAAATCATGGAAATCGCCCGGAAAACGCATCAAATAGTCGAACGCGACGGAGCCGGAGATGACCACGCGAGGCATGGGGCTTTCTCCTGGAAAGGTTCAGGCCGTGCCCAACACGCGCGGAATGTGCACATCGAAGGGTGGCCGAATGATGCCCCGGTCGGTGACGATGGCCGTGATGAGGCGATGGGGCGTGACATCGAACGCGGGGTTGCGGGCCGACGCGCCCGCGGGGGCCACGGGGCGGCCGCGCAATTGGATGGCCAGCACTTCGTCGGGGTCGCGCTCTTCGATGGGAATGTCGCGGCCGTGGGCGATGCGCAAATCGAAGGTGCTGGTGGGCACCACGGGGTAGAAAGGCACGCCGTTGTCGTGGGCGGCCAGGGCCAGCATGTAGGTGCCGATTTTGTTGGCCACATCGCCGTTGGCCGCCACCCGGTCCGCACCCACGAACACCTTTTGCACCTCCCCCCGACTGAGGAAGAAGCCCGCGGCGTTGTCGGTGATGATGTCGTAGGGAATGCCGTACTGCTCCAGTTCCCAGGCGGTGAGCCGCGCGCCTTGCAAGCGCGGCCGGGTTTCGTCCACCAGCACATGGATGCGCTTGCCCTGCTCGTGGGCCATGCGGATGACACCCAGCGCGGTGCCCCAGTCCACCGTGGCCAGCGCACCGGTGTTGCAGTGGTGGATGATGGTATCGCCGTCCGCGATGAGGGTGGCGCCATACTCGGCCATGCGGCGGTTGGTGGCCACATCTTCGTCCGCGATGCGTTGGGCCTCGGCGAGCACTGCGGCGCGCAGGTCGTCCGCACCGCCGGAGGTGGCCTGGGCCACGCTTAGCACCCGGTCCACGGCCCAGGCGAGATTGACCGCGGTCGGGCGGGCGGCCTTGAGCACGCGCGCGGCCTGCTGCAAAGTCTCCAGCACGGCCGCGCGTGAGCCGCGCGCCTGCTGGGCGGCCAGGGCCAGGCCAAAAGCCGCGGCCGCGCCAATGGCCGGCGCGCCCCGCACCACCATGGTGCGAATGGCCTCGGCGACTTCTTCGTAAGTGTGCAGGGCCACCCGGCGGAACTCCGCGGGCAGCAGGCGTTGGTCAATGAGCCACAACTGGTTGTGTTGGGCGTCCCATTCCACGCTGCGCATAGGGCTTGCCTCGGGGGAAGATGGGCCATCCCCCGGTAGAGGATGGCCGCCCGCAGTGTATCACAGATGCCTAAGGGTGTCAAAACGCGCCCCCGGCAAACAAAAAAGCCGGGGCTGGCAGCGACCCCGGCTCGAACGCAGTGCCGAAGGTGGGAGTCGAACCCACACGGGGGGATACCCCAGGGGATTTTGAGTCCCCCGCGTCTGCCAATTCCGCCACTTCGGCCTGCGCCCCTATTGTACCCAAAGCCGCGGATTTGTCAAACGCGCGCGGCCGGGCGCGCGCAAGCCCGGCCGCGAGAATCCTCGGGGTACAATAAGGCCCATGAACGAGACCTGGCAGAAAGAACACCCGACCGAGGCCGCGGCGCCGGCGCTGGACTGGTTCTACTGGTTTGAACAGGCGCTGACGGGCCTGCTGCTGCTCGGGCTGCTGTTGCCCATTTACGGCGCGGCGCCCCGCAAGCCGTTGTTGCGTGACGAGGTACGACTTTTTGTCGAGGCGCGGGGCCTCACCTATGACCACGTCGCCTGGGCGCTGCAGGCCCTGCGCCTGCGGCTCGGCTACGGCAGTCTCAACCCCGAGGATTTCTGGGACCTGACCCAGCAGCGCGCGGTGGTGCTGGCCTATCGCGACCTGATTCGCGACATCGAATCGCGCCAGAGCCAACTGGAGACCCTCTACGGCGATCCGACATTGAGCCCTGAGCAGCGCCGCGCGGCCATTCGGCCCCTGGAAGACGAATTGGCCCGCCTGTACGTCCGTCGGGACCGACTCGCTCCCCTGGCCGAGGAGGTCATCCAGGCCCAGGTGAGCGTCGTGCTGGCCGAAGAGGGGCTCACCCTGGGCGGCCAACCCCTGCCGCCGGTGCAGTACCATGTCTCGCCCTTGCCGTGGGGCCTGGTGGTCTCGCCGCGCGATACCATCCGCATGGAGGCCTTCGTCACCCTGCAGGCCGACCTGCCCCTGGCCGAGCGGGTGGCTCTGGAAGACGCGGTGGCCCAGGCCTTCGGGATGTCCACGCTGGTGGTGCCCGTGGGCGGCGTCGGCGTCTATCCGACCATGGTCATGGAGACTTCGGACCTGGTCTGGCAAATCGAGGCGGTGTCCCACGAGTGGCTGCACAACTACTTCGACTGGCACCCCCTGGGTTGGAACTACTTGAGCCAGCCCGAGATGCGCACCATCAACGAAACCGCAGCCTCTTTGGCAGGGAAGGCCATCGGTCGGCTGGTGGTGGCCCGGTTTTACCCTGAATTGCTGCCGCCCCCACCGCCATCCGCGACCGCGCAGGATGCCTCCCCGGACCCGGACCAGGCCGCCACAGAGCCGCCGGCCTTTGACTTTCAGCGCGAGATGCGCCGCACCCGCGAGCATGTGGACGCGCTGCTGGCCCAGGGCCGCATCGAGGAGGCCGAAGCCTACATGGAAGCCCGCCGCCAGGTCTTTTGGGAGCACGGCTATCACATTCGCAAACTCAACCAGGCTTACTTTGCCTTTTACGGCGCGTATGCCGATTCGCCCGAAGGCGGCGCCGCGGGCGAAGACCCCGTGGGCGCGGCCGTGCGCGAACTGTGGGCTCGCAGCCCCGATGTGGGCACTTTCGTGCGCCGCATTGCGAGGGTGGGCTCGTGGGACGATTTGCAGCGTTTGCTGGCCCAACCGGAGGCGTCTTCCCCATGAACCTGGAGCGGGCTTCGTTGCGCCGACGCCTGGGATGGCTGCTGACCGCGGTGACGGCCCTGCTGATGGGCGGCGCGGTGGGCTACCGGCTGTTGGAAGGCTTCACCTGGACCGAGGCCCTGTACATGACCCTGATTACGCTCTCCACGGTGGGCTTCGGCGAAGTTCGCCCTCTCTCGCCGGAGGGGCGATGGTTCACCATGGGGCTCATCGTCCTGGGCGTGGGCACCGGCGCCTACGCGCTGGGCGCGCTGACCGAATATATCGTCAGCGGCGAGTTGCAAGGCATTTTGGCCCGGAGGCGACGCATGGCCACTTTGAAGCGTTTGCGCCATCATTACATCGTGTGCGGCTGCGGCCATGTGGGGTTGCAGGTCGCGCTGGAGTTGCAGCGGTTGGGCCTGCCCCTGGTGGTGGTGGACCCGCACCCTGAGGCCCTGGAACGCTGCGAGCAGCACGGGCTGCTCTACTTCGAGGGCGAGCCCACCGAAGACGAGGTGCTGAAGCAAGTGGGCATTGCGCGGGCCCGCGGGCTGGTGGCCGTGTTGGAGTCGGACGCGGACAACCTGTTCGTGGTGCTGTCGGCGCGCGGCCTGAACCCCGAGTTGACCATCGTGGCCCAGGCCGTGTCGGAGGGCGCGGCCCAGAAACTCTACCGCGCCGGCGCGGACCGGGTGGTCTCGCCCTACGCGATGGCCGGGCATCGCATGGCCGGGCTGCTGGTGCGGCCCTATGTGGTGGCCTTTCTGGATGCCACCCTGCGCAGCCCTGACCTGGAATTGTGGTTGGAGGAGATTCGGGTGGCCGAGCACTCCGCGCTGGTGGGCAAGACCTTAGCCGAGGCCGACATCCGGGCCCGCAGCGGTGCCAATGTGCTGGCCATCGCCCGCGGCGACCGGCAGGTGGACTGGTCCCCACGGCTGCGCATTCAGGCCGGTGATGTGCTCATCGTGCTGGGCCGGCGTGAGCAACTGCTGGCCCTGGCTCGCCTGGCGGGGGACGAACGCCTGGCGCGGCTGCTCAGCCAGGGCAGCGAGCGCGCCTGGGCCCGACGTTTCCCGCTGGACGCGCGGCGGCTCTTCGGCCGGGGCCAGGGGTAAGGCGGCTCATGGCCACGGCAGCGGCAGCCCACGCGGGCGGGGCGGCGGTTCGATGGTCCAGGTCAGATTGTAGGCCACGCACGCGCCCTGAAAGTTGGGCTGCGTGCAGCCACGCAGGGCCAGCCGCACCCGGTGGTCGGTCAGGTCTTGGCGGGTGCGGGCAACCACGGCCACGGTTTCGCGCGGCGGCAATTGCGTGCGAATCTTGCCGCAGGTCGGAATGCCCTCCGTTACCCGCGTGCGATAGACCGCGCCCGTGTCCAGCACCGTCAGGGTGACCTCGAAGGAGCGGATGGGCTCAGGCCCCAGGTTTTTGACCTGGAACTGCAGCGCGGGGCCGAAGAACACGGGGCAGAAGGGCAGCATGAGCGGCCATTGATGCCGAATGGGTTTGAACGCGGCCGGAGGCGGAGGCGGCGCGGGCACCTGGGGCAGCAGGGCCGCGGCCTCGTCGCTCACGCCCTGGGTCCAGCGGCGGTGCACCCAACAAGTGGTGTCGTCGGGCAGCAGCACATACCACCAGTCGTAGAAGATTTTGTTGGCGCCGGCCACTTGCACCCGGTCGTTGGGGTGCAGCACGGTGACGGCGGGGTAGTAGATGCCGGGCCCCGTGCGGCAATAGAGATGGCCGGTGATGGTCAAGATGGGCGCTATCACCTCCGACGGCGTGGCGTCGGCCGTGGCCGTGGGCGAAGCGCCGGGGGTGACGCGTGGCGTCGGCGACGGCGTACTGCGTATAGCCACTGAAGGAGCCGAGGCGGTGGGCGCTGCCGTCGCCACCCTTGTGGGCCGAGGCTGTACGGT
>WGAK01000294.1 GCA_015494815.1 Anaerolineales bacterium
TAGCGTTTGCTGACCATGCGGCGGTCCAGCACGGCCACGATGCCCCGGTCGGTGCGGGTGCGGATGAGGCGGCCGAAGCCCTGCCGAAAGACCAGGATGGCATCGGGCAGGGTGTATTGCCAGAAGGGGTTCTCGTACATCTCCGCACGGGCCTGCACCAGCGGGTCCGAGGGCACGGCAAAGGGCAGTTTGGCAATCACCAGCGCGCTCAGGTCCTCGCCGGGGATGTCCACGCCCTCCCAGAAGGCGCGGGTGCCGAAGAGCACCGCGGCGTCGTGCTCGCGGAAGGCGCGGATGAGGGCCTGGGGCGCGGGGCCTTCACCCTGCCGCAGGAGCGCGATGCCGGCCTGGGCCAGGGGCGCGCTCAGGCGTCGGGCGGTGCGCTCCAGGTGGGCGTAGGAGGTGAACAGCACCAACATGCGCCCCTGGGTGGTCACGGCCAGGTGGTACAGGGCCTTCTCCAACAGAGGCTGATAGTTGGGGTGCGACGGTTCGGGGATGTCGTTCACCAGGTAGAGCAGGGCCGCGTTTTCGTAGTCGAAGGGCGAGCCTAAGGCCAGGGTGTCCGCGTCGTAGGCGTTGAGCCGCCGGCGGATGAACTCGAAGGAGCCGCCCACGGTCAGGGTGGCGGAGGTGAGGACGACGCTGTCCTTGCCGTGCCAGAAGACCTCTTCCAGCAGCGCGCCCACGTGCAGCGGCGCGGCGAACAGGCCCGGGCGCTGGCCGGGCGCCTGTTCCACCCAATACACCCAATCGTCGCCGGGCTCGAACATCAACGTGTCGAGGGTGGCCTGCAACTGCTCGGCTTCGCCGGCCAGGGTACGCACCCGGCCGAGCGCGTCTTCCACCCCCGCGGCCACCTCGTCGGGCGCGGCCGGGGCGCGGGTTTCGAGCCAGCGCTCCGCGTCGTGAATCAGCGCCTTCCAGGCGCGCCGCGCGTCCTGCAGCGCCAGGCGGGCCGTGTCCCAGGCGTCCTCCACCCGCTCCCACGCGGGCAGGCGGCGCACCGCGGGGGTGATGCGGGCCTGTTGTGCGTAACGGCCCATTTCGCGGCCCTGCCGCAGGTCGTAGAGCAAGTCCTCCAACATGATGAAGACCCGCTTGCTCAACTCGACGAACTGGAACAGGTTTTCGGAGACCTGCCCGGCCTGCTCTTGCAGCCGCGCCAGGCGGAGGCGGTCGTCCAGGGCCCACGGCCGCAGCAGGGTGAGCAGGCGGCCCAGCGCGCCGCGCTGCAGGGTGCCCACCTCGCGCAGCAGGCGTCGCAGGTCGTGCTCGCGCACGGCCACCAACAGCGCGTCGGTCGCGGCGGCCTCGAGGTGATGGGCCTCGTCCACCACCAGGTAGCGGTAATCGGGCAAGATGCGGCCGCCCACGGCCGCGTCGCTGAGCAGCAGCGCGTGGTTGACCACGACGAGATGCGCCTGCTGGGCCCGGCGGCGGGCCTGGAAGAAGGGACACACGCCGTCCATGCGCCGCAGGCAGGTCTGGGCCTGGCAGCCGTCGTCCTCGGCCGAGAGGCGACGCCAGGGGCCGTAATCCCGGCGGCCCAGGGTCAGGGTGCTGCGCTCGCCCTGCCCGCCTTCGTGCAGCCACACCAGCACCTTGAGCAGCACCCGTACCTCGTCCGCGGTCTCGGGGCCGCTGCGCAGCATGTCTTGCAAGCGCCGGGGGCACAGGTAGTTGCTGCGCCCCTTGAGCACCGCGACCCGCAGGCGGTCTTCCCAGCCCAGGGCGCGGGTGACCCGCGGGATGTCGTTGAGCAGCAGTTGGTCTTGCAGGTTCTTGGTGTGGGTGGCGATGACCACGGGGAAGCCGGGGTTGTGCAGCGCGAACGCGGCCGCGGGCAGCAAATACGCCAGGGATTTGCCCGTGCCCGTCCCGGCCTCGATGAGCAGATGCCGGGCCTGCCGGAAGGCCTGGGCCACGGCCAGGGCCATCTCCACCTGCTCGGCCCGATGCTCATAGCCGGGAATGGCGCGCGCCAGCGCCCCGCCCGGCAGGAATTCCTCCGCGATGGCCTCGGGGTCCGGGGCCTGGGGGTAGGCCACGGCCGGTCGGGCTTCGCCCTGGTCCGCGGGCTCGGGGAAGGCGGGCACCCAGCGCCGGGGGCCGGCCCGCACGCCGCGGCGCTGCTGGCGAGCCTGCGCGGTCTGTAACACCAGCAGGCCGGGCCACGGCTCGGGGCTGCGCGCGGCCTGGGTCACCATCTCGCGCAGCAGTTCGGGGGGCAACGCCTCGGCCCGCTCCACCAGGGCCCAAAACAACGCCACGGTACGGTAGACATCGGCCAGGGCCCGGTGTTCGTCGTTCAATTCCAGGTCCAGGTGCCGGGCCAGGGCGCTCAGGCTGTAGCGCGGGGCCTGGGGCCAGAGCACGGCCGCGGCCTCGTAGGTGCACCCGTGGGGATGGTCGAGGAACAGTCCGGCCGCGTGCAAGAAGCCCAGGTCGAAGCGGATGTTGTGGCCGACCAGGGGCACGTTGCCCACGAAGGCTTCCAAATCGCCCAGCACCTGCTCCAAAGTGGGCGCGTCGGCCACCATGTCGTCGGTGATGCCCGTCAGCCGGGTGATGGCGGGCGGGATGGGCCGGCGGGGGTTGACCAGGGTGTGCCATGTCTCGCGCACGCCCTGCTCGTCGAAGAGCACAGCGCCGATTTCGAGGATGGCGTCTTGACGCGGGTCCAGGCCGGTGGTTTCCAGGTCCAGGGCGATGAAGGTGCGCATGGCCGCGATTATACCAGGCGCGGGGCGCGCGGCGGTGGGTATAATGGAACCAGCACCCCGGCCCTGCCCCAGGAAGGTCGTCATGCGCTATTACGCGGACCTGCACATCCACTCCCACTACTCCCGCGCCACCAGCCGCGACCTGGACATCCCCCACATCGCCCTCTGGGCGCTGAAGAAGGGCATCACCTTGGTCGCCACGGGCGACATCGCCCACCCCGGCTGGCTGGCCGAACTCCGCGAGCACTTAGTGCCCGCGGAGGGCGACCTGTTGCGCCTCAAGCCCGAGGTCGCCCAGGCCGTGCACGCCCAACTGCCGCCCGTGCTGCGCGGCGACGTGCGCTTCATTTTGGGCGGCGAAATCAGCACCATCTACAAAAAAGGCGACCGCACCCGCAAAATTCACCATGTGGTCTTCCTGCCCACCTTCGACGCGGTGGAACGCTTTCAGGCCCGGCTGGAGCGCATCGGCAACATCCGCTCCGACGGCCGACCCATCTTGGGGTTGGACTCGCGCGACCTGCTGGAAATCGTGCTGGAGACGGACCCGCGCGGGGTGCTCATCCCCGCGCACATCTGGACGCCCTGGTTCGCGCTGCTGGGCTCCAAGTCGGGCTTCGACAGCGTGGAGGAATGCTTCGCGGACCTGAGTGAGCACATCTTCGCCCTGGAGACCGGCCTCTCGTCGGACCCGCCCATGAACTGGCGCGTGTCGGCCCTGGACCGCTACACCTTAGTCTCCCACTCCGACGCGCACTCGCCCCGCAAACTGGGCCGCGAGGCCAACCGCCTGGACACGGACCTGACCTACGACGCGCTGTTCGACGCCATCCGCAGCGGCGACCCGGCCCGCTTTTTGGGCACAGTGGAGTTCTTCCCCGAGGAGGGCAAGTACCACTACGACGGCCACCGCAAGTGCGGCGTGCGCTGGAAGCCCGCGGAGACCCGCGCCCACAACGGCCTGTGCCCGGTGGGCGGCAAGCCCGTCACCGTGGGCGTGCTGCACCGGGTGGAAGAACTGGCCGACCGGCCCGAAGGCGCGGTCAAGCCCGACGCGCTGCCCTACCACAGCCTGATCCCCCTGCCCGAGGTGCTGGCCGAGTTCTTAGGCGTGCGCAGCGCCACCAGCAAGCGGGTGCAGCGGGAGTACGAGCGCCTGCTGGCCGCGCTGGGCCCCGAGTTTGCCATCCTGCTCGACCTGCCCCTGGAAGACATCGCCCGCGCGGCCGGTCCCCGCTTAGCCGAGGGCATCGGCCGCATGCGCCGCGGCGAGGTGCTGGTCGAGCCGGGCTACGACGGCGAATTTGGCGTCATCCGCGTCTTCGTGGAGGGCGTCTCCGAGCGCCTGGAAAACCCGCTGCCCCTGTTTGATGTGCCGGAGCCTGGGGCTGGTGCGGAAGCAAGCGAGCCGACTCCATCTCTCCCCTCCCTTAGCAAGGGAGGGGAAGGGGTGCCAGGCCGGACGGAAGGACGGCCTGGCGGGAGTGGGGAGAGATCCCTCTCCGAGCCCGAAGAAGCCTACGCCCCCTCCCCCGACGACCCTGGCGCGGACATTCTGGCCGCGCTGAACCCCGAACAGCGCGAGGCGGTGCTCACCCTCGACCGCCATCTGCTCATCGTGGCCGGGCCGGGCACGGGCAAGACGCGCACCCTGACCGCGCGCTTAGCCTATCTGGTGCGCACGGGTCGGATCTCTCCCCACTCCCGCCA
>WGAK01000295.1 GCA_015494815.1 Anaerolineales bacterium
CCCAGGCGCAAATCCCGCAAGATGCCCACCCGCTCTAAGGTGTCCACCTCCGCGTGCAGGTAGTAGGCCTTGACGCCCTGCTCCTGCAAATACTCGGCCAGGCGCTCGGCCATGCGCTTGGTCAGGGTGGTGACCAGCACCCGTTCGCCCCGGGCCACCCGCTGACGGATTTCGCCCAACAGGTCGTCCACCTGGCCCTGGGTGGGTCGCACTTCCACCTCGGGGTCGGGGATGCCCGTGGGCCGGATGAGTTGTTCCACCACCTGCTGGGCGCGGGCCATCTCATAGGGCCCCGGCGTGGCGCTGGTGTAGATGGTATAGCCCATGCGCTGCTCGAACTCTTCGAAGGTCAGCGGGCGATTGTCCAGCGCGGAAGGCAGCCGAAAGCCGAAGTCCACCAAGGTTTGCTTGCGGCTGCGGTCGCCGTGGTACATGCCCCGAATCTGGGGGATGGTCATGTGCGACTCGTCAATGATGAGCAGATACTCGTTGGGCATGTAGTCCATCAAGGTCCAGGGCGGCGAGCCGGGCGGGCGCTGCTCCAGGTGACGGGAGTAGTTCTCGATGCCCTTGCAATAGCCCATCTCGCGCAGCATCTCCAGGTCGTAGCGGGTGCGTTGCAGCAGACGCTGCGCCTCCAGCACCTTGCCCTGGGCCTCGAACCAGGCCACCCGCTCGGCCAGTTCGGCCTCGATGGCCGCGATGGCCTGCTTGAGTTTCTCCTCTTCGGTCAGGTAGTGCTTGGCCGGGAAAATCTGCAGGCTGAGGTGCACGGCCTTGCGTTCGCCCGTGAGGGGGTCGTATTCCAGGATGCGCTCCACCTCGTCGCCGAAAAAGGCAATGCGATACACGGCCCGGTCCAGGTACGCCGGTGCGACCTCCAGGGTATCGCCTCGCACGCGGAACGTGCCGGGTCGCAGTTCGTAGTCGTTGCGCTGATATTGGCTCTCGACCAACTGGCGCAGCAGCGCCTTGCGGCGGTAGATTTTGCCCACTTCCAGGTGGATGACGCCCCGGCCGTAGGCTTCGGGGCTGCCCAGGCCGTAGATGGCCGACACCGACGCCACGATGATGACATCGCGCCGGGTCATGAGCGCGGTGGTCGCGGCCAGGCGCAGGCGGTCAATTTCCTCGTTGATTTCCGCGTCTTTCTCGATGTACAGGTCCTGCTGAGGCACATAGGCCTCGGGCTGGTAGTAGTCGTAGTACGAGACGAAATACTCCACCGCGTTGGCGGGGAAGAACGCCTTGAACTCGGCGTACAACTGCGCGGCCAGGGTCTTGTTGTGGGCCAGCACCAGAGCGGGCATTTGCAGGGTTTCGATGACCTTGGCCACGGTGTAAGTCTTGCCCGTGCCCGTGGCGCCCAGCAGCACCTGGTGCCGATAGCCCCGGCGCACCCCGTCCACCAGGCGGCGGATGGCCTCGGGCTGGTCGCCGGTGGGCTCATAGGGGGCTTGCAAGCGAAACTCGGGCATGGGGGAACGCCTCCGCGGCGGCCGGCGCCGGCCGCGCCGACCTACTTCCGCCCTGATTGTAGCACGGCGGTCAAGCCCACCGGCGGCGACGCGTCACAACTCGGGAATCACCGCGCGGGCGATGAGGAAGTAAATCATCAGGCCGGTGCCGTCAATGAGGGTGCTCATCAGCGGGCCGCTGATGTGGGTCGGGTCAATGCCCACGGCCGAGGCCACCAGCGGGATGAAGGTGGCCACGGTGCTGGCCCACAGAATGACCGCGAAGATGGTCAGCGACACGGCCCAGGCCACATGCGGGTCCACGCCCCACAGCGCGGCCCGCACGAAGCCCAGGGCACCGATGGCCACGCCCAGCAGCACCGCGACCCGCACCTCGCGCCACCAGGCCCGCAGCGCATCTCGGGGCCGCACCTCTTTGAGCACCAGCGCACGGATGACCGTGGCCACGGTCTGGCTGCCCACATTGCCGCCCGTGCCGATGATGAGGGGGATGAAGATGGAGAGGCTGATGACCTTGCGCAACTCCGCGTCGAACATGCGCAGCACCGACCCCGTGTAACTGCCGGCCACGAAGAGGAGCAGCAACCACGGAAAGCGCGAGCGGAAGATTTCCCACAGCCGCTGCTCCCAGTAGGGCTTCTCGGCCAGGGGCTCACTTTCCACGCCGCCCATGTGCAGGAAGTCCTCGCCGGCCTCTTCTTCCAACACATGCATGATGTCGTCGTAGGTCACCACGCCCACCAGGCGGCGCTGGTCGTCCACCACGGGCACGGCCGCGAGGTCGTACTTTTTCATCACCCGCGCCACTTCTTCCTGGTCGGTCCACGCGTCCACCGCGATGACCTGGGGGTCCATCAGGTCGCCGATGCGGGTGTGAGGCGGCGCGGCCACCAGTTCGCGCAGGTCCACCACGCCCACCAGGCGCTGCTGGTCGTCAATGACGAACAGGTAGAAGGGGAGGTCCACATCCTCATCCGCGTCCTGCTGCTTGAGGGCCCGCAGAAAGGCGATGACATCGTCCGCGGTGGCGTCTTGCTGCAGGGCCACGAACGCGGTGGTCATCAAGCCGCCCGCGGTCTCGTCGGGGTATTGCAGCAGCGGCTCGACCTCCGCGGCCTCTTCCATCTCGTCCAGCAAAGTTTGCACCAACTCGGGCGGCAGGTCGCCCAGCAAGTCGGCCGCGTCGTCGGGCTCCATCTCGTCCAGAATGTCGGCCAGCCGCTCGGGGTGGATGTCGTCGGCCAGGTCCGCGGCGATTTCCTCGTCCAGTTCCTCGAACAACTCGGCCGCGGTCTCGACATCCAGGTGGGCTACCAGGTCTTCGCGCTCGTCTTCGGGCAAACGCAGCACGACCTCCGCACGGTCGGCCGGGTGCAATTCGCGCAAACGCTCGGCCGCGGCGGCATAGTGCCCACTGCGGATGAGAGCCCGCACCTGGTCCACGGTGCGTTCCAACACTTCAGGGCTGTGGATGGTCATGACGCCCTCCGCGAAATCCTGCGCGCGGCCGCGCAGGGGGTTCGCTTGATGATAACACGGAGACGCGACCCGCGGGCCACAGTCTGCGCTGTGCGCGCTTGCCAAAGCCCGCGGGCGTGATATAATCCCTCTGCCCTGCCGGGCCGGTGCTGTGCCGGCCAGGCAATTCTTCATGCATGAGGTTGCTTTATGGCTTTCCAGGTGTCCACCGAAATCAACCCCGAGACGCATCACGCGCGCCTCACCGTCACTTTCGACGCGGAAACCTTCGAAAAAGCCAAGCGCAAAGCCGCGCGCGAACTGTCGAAGCGCATCAAAATCCCCGGCTTTCGCCCGGGCAAGGCGCCTTACGCCATGATTGTCCGCCGGGTGGGCGAAGGGACCATCATCGAAGAGGCGCTGGACGACCTGCTGGAAGCCCACTATGGCCAGATTCTGGAGCAGGCCGACATCGAACCCGCCGCGCCCGGCCAATTGCAAGAGGTCGCTTCGCTGGACCCGCTCACTTTGGTCATCGAGGTGCCCCTGGCGCCCGAGGTCGAATTGGGCGATTACACCGACCTGCGGGTACCCTACGAGCCGCCCCAGGTAGACGAAGCCCAGGTGGAGCAGGCTCTGGAGAATCTGCGGCGGGTGTACATCAGCATCGAACCGGTGGACCGCCCCGCGCAAATGGGCGATGTGGTGGTCATGGACCTGCGCACCACCCTCTATCCGCCCGAGGGCGAGGAGGGTGAGCCCCAGACCATCGAAGAGGGTGAGACCGCGCTGCTGGTCAAAGAAGCCGACGACCCCGAAGAATGGCCCTTCCCCGGCTTTGGCAAGGCGCTGGAAGGCGTGCAGGCCGGCGACGAAAAGACCCTCGAATACACCTACCCCGCGGACCATCCCGACGAGAGCCTGCGGGGGCGCAAAGCCGTGTATCACCTCACGGTCAAAGAGGTGCAGGCGCCCGTTCTGCCCGACCTGACCGACGAATTCGTGCAGGAAAATACGGAATTCGAAACGGTGGACGAGTTGCGGGCCGCGCTGCGTCAGGATTTGGAGGCCCGCGCCCAACGGGAGTACGAGGACGAGTACTTCCGCCAGGTCGTGCAGGCCCTCATCGAGCGCAGCACTTTGAAGATTCCGCAGGCCATGATTGAAGACGAAATGGCCAGCCTGCGCCACGGCATTGATGTGCAGATGCAGCAGGCCGGCACTACCCTGGAACAGGTGTTGGCCCAAACGGGCAAGGACAAGGACGAATTCGAGGCCGAATTGCGCGAGGCCGCGGTGCGCAACCTGCAGCAGCGCTTAGTGCTGGCCGAACTGGCCCGCCGCGAAAACCTCGACCTGAGCGAAGACGAAATTCAGGCCGCCATCAACGAAGCCCTGACCGACCTGGTTCGCAGCGAGGGCCAACAAGGCTTGCGTCGTCTGGCCCGCGATGAGCGCGCGCTGCAGCAGTATGTAAGCAACGCCCTCTCCGCCCGCACCTTCGCCAAAGCCGCGCAGCACTTGATGCGCATCGCGCGCGGCGACCTGGAAACCGAGGCCGAAGCCGAAGCGGAGGCCCAAGGCACGGACGAAGCCAAAGCGGAAGCGGCAACCGAGGCCGAGACGGCAGCAGAGGCAGAGGCCGAAGCCGGGGCCCCGGCCGAACCCGCGGCCGAGGTCGAAAACGAAGCCGAGACCGCGAGCGAACCCGAGCCCGAAACCGAGGCCGAGGCCGACACACAGGCATAATCAGCAGGAGGCGGAACCATGCGGCCGCACAATCTCATCCCCATGGTCATCGAACAGACCGGGCGCGGGGAACGCGCCTACGACATCTTCTCGCTGCTGCTCAAAGAGCGCATCGTCTTCTTGGGCACGCCCATTGACAGCCAAATCGCCAACCTCATCGTGGCCCAACTGCTCTATCTGAATCGCGAGGACCCCGAAGCGCCCATCCAGATGTACATCAACTCCCCCGGCGGCGAAATCTACGCCGGACTGGCCATCTACGACACCATGCAGATGATTACCAACCCCATCAGCACCGTGGCCGTGGGCGTGACCGCGTCCTTCGGCACCGTGTTGCTGGCCGCGGGCACCAAGGGCCAACGCTACGCACTGCCCCACGCCACCATCCACATGCATCAGCCCCTGGGCGGCGCGCGCGGGCAGGCCACCGACATCGAGATTCAGGCCAAGGAAATCTTGCGCCTCAAGGCCCAACTCAACCGCATCCTGGCCTTCCACACCGGCCAGGACCTGGCCGTCATCGAGCGCGACACCGACCGGGATTTCTACATGAACGCCCACGAAGCCGTGGAGTACGGCCTGGTGGACCAGGTGCTGGAGCCGCCCAAAGACAAGCGGATGCCCGAGGCCTGAGCCTCGACCGCGAAAGGGGCGCGCGGCACGCGCCCCTTTCGTGTCCCACAGGAGGGCGCTATGAGCGACACCTCGCCCGCATCGCCCTGGCCTACGGTTCCCCTGGGGCGCACCGGGTTGACCATCCCGCCGCTGGGCATTGGCACCTGGGCCTGGGGCGACCGCTTCTACTGGGGCTTTGGCCGCGGCTATGGCGAAGACGACTTGCAGGCCGCGTTCGAGGCCGCGCTGGACGCAGGCATCACCTTCTTCGACACCGCGGAAGTGTACGGCCTGGGCCGGTCCGAGCGATTTCTGGCCCGCTTCGCCGCGGCATCGTCCCACCCCCGGGCCCGCGACCTGTTCATCGCCACCAAGTTCTTCCCCTATCCCTGGCGTTGGCGGCAGGCTGCCCTGCCGCGCGCGCTACGTGGCTCGTTGCGGCGCCTGGGTCGCGAGCAGGTGGACTTGTACCAGATTCACTGGCCCTGGCCCCCGCGCCCCGTTGAGGTCTGGGTTACGGCCCTGGCCCAGGTCTTGCGCCAGGGCCGGGCGCGCGCCGGCGGCGTCTCGAATTACAACCTGGACCAAATGCGCCGCGCCCAGGCCGTGCTGGAGCATCACGGCTTTCCGCTGGCGTCCAACCAGGTCGAGTTCAGCCTGCTGCGTCGCGAAATCGAGGTCAACGGCCTGCTACAGGCCGCTCAGGAGCAAGGCATTACCATCCTGGCCTACAGCCCCCTGGCCATGGGCATCTTGACGGGCAAATACACGCCCGAGCACCCGCCCCGCGGGCCGCGCGGGCGGCGCTTCCCGCCGGCGTATCTGGAGCGGCTGCGGCCCTTGTTGCACCTGATGGAGGAAATCGGCCAGGCTCACGGCGGCAAGACCCCCGCGCAGGTGGCCCTGAATTGGGTCCTGGCCAAAGGCGCAGTGCCGCTGGCGGGGGCCAAGAACGCGGCCCAGGTGCGCAGCAATGTCGGCGCGCTGGGCTGGCGCTTGAGCGCCGACGAAGTGGCCGCGCTGGACAAAGCCAGCGAGCCGGTTCAACTGGGCGGTCTGTTCGGCTGAGCCCAAAGCAAAACCGGGGCCGTGAGCCCCGGTCTGAGCGGGCGACGGGATTCGAACCCGCGAATGGTGGCTTGGGAAGCCACTGCCTTACCACTTGGCGACGCCCGCCTGGCAAAGTCTATTGTACTGGCCCCGTTGGGCCTTTGTCAAGAGACGAAGCCTGGTGATTACCCAAAACTCGGGAGAAGGGTGATCTCACCCCTCCTCCAAGCCGCCTGCGGCGGCTTTTCCCCCTCCCCTCCCTTTGTAAGGG
>WGAK01000296.1 GCA_015494815.1 Anaerolineales bacterium
TCGGGGAGTTGAAAGGTCATAAGTGCTACCTCCATCGGGAATCCGAGCCTATGATGATTTCATTATAAGCCCCTTGCGGGCTGGCGTCAAGATAAGAAAGATTTTTCTCGTAGAAATCTATCTTATGCGCGGCCCGCGCCCGGTCCGAAAAGCATTCCAAACCACACGCGCCCCGAACCCAAGGCCCGGGGCGCGTGCGTCAGGCGCGGTCGGCCGCGCGCTCAGAGTTTGACCGGCATGATGAGGTGCAGGAAGTCGTCCCGCCCCACAGGACGCAGCACGCCGGGGTATTCGGGTTTGATGAGTTCCAGGGCCATGTCGGGCGTGGGGATGACCTCCAAAGCCTGGCGCAAGAATTTGGCGTTGAAGGCAATGGTCAGGCCCTCGCCGTCCACCGCGGCGGTCAGGCGGGTTTCGCCCTCGCCCACCTCGTCGGCCGCGCCGCTGACCACCAGCACGCCCGGCGCGTCGGTACCCGGCTGAATCTCCAGCCGGACGATGTTGTTGCCCTCGCTGGCGAACAGTTCGGCCCGGCGGCAGGCCTGCAAGAACGGCTCCCGGGCCACCACCACCCGGGTATTGTAGGCCTGGGGGATGATGCGGCGGTAGTCGGGGAACTGCCCCGCGATGAGTTGCGACACCACTTCCACATGGTCGGTGCGAAAGACCGCCTGCTGCCGCGCGGTCAGCACGCTGAAGCGCACGGCCCCCGCGGTGCGGGAGGCGATGCGGGCCAGTTCGTTGAGCGCCCGTGCGGGCACGATGACCTGCCACGCTTCCGGCGCGGGGGCTTCCAAGTCCAGGCGGCGCACCGAGAGGCGATAGCCGTCGGTGGCGGCCAGTTCCATGCGGCCGTCTTCCACCTGCACCGACACGCCCATCAAGGTAGGGCGCGCGTCGTCCTCGGCCGCGGCAAAAGTCACCTGCTGCACCACCTCGCGCCACTGCGCCGCGGGCAAGGGCAGCGCCGGCACCTCCGCGTCCACGGCCAGCGGCGGGAATTCGTCCGCGGGCAGGCAGCGCAGCACGTTGCGCGAGCCGCTGGTGACCACTTCCAGAGCCTGACGGGCCTCGTCGTAGGTCAGGTGCACCAGGTCGTTGGGCAGGTTGTTCACCAGGCTGTTGAGCAGCCGCGCCTCGACGGTGGTGGCGCCTTCTTCTTCGATGGCCTCGGGCTCGACCCAGCAGGTGATGGCCAATTCGGTATCCGTGGCCGACAAACGCAAACGGCCGTCGTCGGTGGCCAACAACACATTCCGCAACACGGGGTTGGTGCTGCGGGTGGCCACGGCCCGGCTCACGACATTCAGACCATAGGCGAGATTGTCACGGGGGACCGACACTTTCATCTCACGGCCTCCGAGTAAGGTTATTCAAAGTATATCATAACGCGTGCCCCAGCAGCGCGGCCAATGTAATCAAGAGCAACAAACCGACAATGTAACGCCCCAGCGCGGCCATGACCTCCCCTTCGCGGCCGGTCATGCGGGTGGTGCTGGCGCCCACGATGACCTTGGCGGGGGCCAGCACGGACCCTACCGCAGCGCCCGCGGTTTGGGCCGCCAGCACCAGGGGCACGGTCAGCCCCAGCAACTCCGCGGTGCGCCGCTGCAGCAGGCCAAAGAGCACATTGGCGTTGGTGTTGCTGCCGGTCATGAACGCGCCCAGCGCGCCCAGCCACGGCGCGACCCACAGGTAAGCGCCCCCGGCCAGGGCCGCCAGGCCCTGGGCCAGCGCCTCGGTCATGCCCGCGTGCTGCATGATGACTGCCATGGCCATCATGGTGAGGATACCGCCTGTGGCCTTGCGGGTGCCGCGTACCGTGGCCCGCACCACCCGGCCCCCGACGCCGGGGCGATAGCGCCCCAGCCGGGCATACCACGCGGCCGCGAGCACGGCCGCGTAGAACAAGCGCGCGCCGGTGTGCCGCAACAGCACAATGCGCCGCCCGGCCTCCGCGGGCACCACAAAGCCCCGGCTGGTCTGCACCGCGGGGAAGGTGGCCTGCACCACCACGCCGCTCAGGGCCTGCCGCACGGGCGGGACGAACTGCACCACCAGCACCACGGCCACCAGCAACGCGTAGCCGACGGTGGCCTGGGCCAGGGCGCGGCGGTCAGGCCCGGCCACGGCCTCGCCGCGCGCGCGGCGCGGGGCCAAGAGCAACCCCACGCCGCCCCCGGCCAGGCTGCCGCCCAAGGCCGCCACGGTCCACAGGCCGCCGCGTGCCAGCACGAACTGCACCCCGGCCATGACCACGGCCATGACCAGCGCCCGCGCGGCCAGACGCCGCACCGCGGTCCATCCCCCGGCGGCGTGGGCCACGGCCAGGCCGGTGCCCAGGGCCGCCACGCCCAGCAGCCCCGCGGCCCACGGCGCGATGGCCGCGCCCGGCCAGCCGCTGGCCGCCTCCAGGGCCCGAAACGCGGTCGCCAGCGAGCCGAACGATACGGCCCAGCCATGCCCCACCGCGGGGATGACCACCGCGGTCAAGGGCGAAAAGCCCAGTCCCACCAGCAGCGGCGCCACCACCGCCACGGGCACGCCAAACCCACCCATACTTTGCAAGAAGGACGCGAAAGCCCACCCCAGTAGCAGGGCCTGCATCCCGCGGTCGGCGGTAAAGCGGGCCAGCCCCTGGGCCAGTTGGGTGATGGCGCCGGCCTCGTCCACCACCCGATAGAAGCCGTACGCGGCCCAGATGATGAGCAGCACATCCAGGCTCAAGAGCAGGGCCTTGCCGTGGGCCACCCACAAGCCCTGCCACGACAGGCCAAACACGCCCACGGCCAGCAGCAAGGTCAGGCCATAACCGGCCAGCCCGGCCTGCGCCGCGCTCCAACGATACCGCAGCATCAACACCCAAATGAGCGCCAGCGGCAACGCCGCCCACAAAGCCTGGGTCATGACCGCGCCTCCTCGGGCGGCGCGACGCGCAAAGGTCGCAGCAACAACACCCCCACCAGCAGGCCGACCAGCAACACCGCGCCGGCCTCGGGGCCAAAAGCCCCGCCGGTCCACCACGCGGGGCCGTGCACTTCCACCTCGGCCCAGCGAAAGATGGGCAGCCCCGACACGGGGAAACCCAGCACCACGCCCTCGAAGAAATTCCAGCCCCAATGGATGCCGATGGGCAGGGCCAACCCCCACGGGCGCGGCCGGCGGGCATAGACGAAGAACAGCCCGGCCAGGAAGAGGCCCACCCCGGCGCGAGCGTCGAAATGGGGATTGTCGTTATGCAGCAGGGCAAACACCGCGGCCGAAGCCGCCGCGGCCAGCCAGGGCCGAAGGGCCGACGCTAAGGTGCTATAGAGATAGCCGCGCAGCAGGGCTTCTTCGTACCACCCCACCAGCGCGAAGGTGAGCAGCCACCAGCCGCTGGCCATCA
>WGAK01000297.1 GCA_015494815.1 Anaerolineales bacterium
CAACCTGACCAAAATCGAGTCACGGCCCCTGCCCGGCCACCCGTGGGAATATCGCTTCTACCTGGACTTTTTAGGGCACGCGCGGCAAAGGCCCGGCCAGCGGGCATTGGCTCATCTGGCCGAAATCGCGCCCTTCTTGCGGGTGCTGGGCACCTATCCGCGCCAGCCCGGCCCTAATGCCGAAAGTGCCGCCGGCCGGTGAACACCATCGCCAAACCGCGGCGGTCGGCCTCTTCGACCACCAACGCGTCGCGCTTGGAGCCGCCGGGCTGGATGACCGCGGTCACGCCATGCTCCGCGGCCAGCGCCACACCGTCGGGGAAGGGGAAGAAGGCATCGGAGGCCAACACCGCGCCCGCGGCCCGGTCGCCGGCCTTGTACACGGCCATGTGCACCGCGTCCACCCGGCTCATCTGACCCGCGCCCACACCCACCGTGGCCCAGGCGCCGTCCACCGGCCGCGCCAGCACGATGGCGTTGGAGCGCACATGCTTGACCGCGCGCCAGGCAAAGCGCAAGCCCTCCCACTCGGCCGCGGTGGGTTGACGGCGGGTAACCACCTGCCACGCGGCCTCGTCTTCGGGGGCCACATCGGGGGTCTGCACCAGCCATCCCGCCACCGTGCGCCGCGCCTCGGGCCGGGGCGTATGCGGCGCGCGCGCCTTGAGCAGGCGGATGAAGCGGGATTTGGCCCGCAGCACATCCAGCGCCTCGGGGGTAAAATCATCGGCGGCCAGCACCTCGATGAACAAATCCCGCATGGCCCGCGCGGTGTCGCCATCCACCACGCCGTGCACCGCAATGACCGAACCGAACGCGGAGACCGGGTCTGAGGCCAGGGCCCGCCGGTAGGCATCCACCACCTGGAGCCCCAGGCCGATGCCGCAGGGGTTGCCGTGCTTGACGATGACCACCGCGGGCACGGGGAAATCCTGCGCCGCGCGCCAGGCCGCGTCCAGGTCCAGCCAGTTGTTGTACGACATGGCCTTGCCGTGCAGTTGTACGAAGGGCTCTTCGGCCAGGGGCGAGGCATAACGGGCCGCGACCTGATGGGGATTTTCGCCATAGCGCAGGGCCTGCACCCGTTGGAGCCCCACGGGCCAGGGGGCGGGCAGCGGCTCGTCCGCGGGCAACCCCCGGCCGAGATACGCGGCGATGGTAGCGTCGTACACCGCGGTGTGGCGGAAGGCCTTCACGGCCAGGGCACGGCGCCGGTCTTGCGTCAGCATTCCCCGCTGCAGCGCCTCGACCACCCAGGCGTAATCATCGGGGTCGCTGAGCACCACCACATGGGGGAAATTCTTGGCCGCGGCCCGCAGCAGGGCCACGCCGCCGATGTCAATCTGCTCCAACGCGTCGTCCAGGGCCACCGCACGGCCGCGCACGGTGTCGGCAAAGGAGTACAAATTGACCACCACGACATCAATGGGCGCCAGGCCGTGACGGGCCAGGTCGGCCTGGTCATCCGGCGTGCGGCGGGACAAAATGCCCGCGTGCACAGCCGGGTGCAGGGTTTTGACCCGCCCACCCAGCAATTCGGGGAAGCCCGTGAGGTCGGCCACGGCCTGGACGGGCAAACCGGCCTGTGCCAGGACGCGCGCGGTACCGCCGCTGGCTATCAGCGTATAGCCCAAGGCGTGCAACGACCGGCCGAGGTCGGTGAGCCCGCGCTTGTCAGAAACCGAGAGCAAAGCCCGCATGATACCTCCAGCAAGAACCCCCTCGCGCGCTCGCGTGAGGGGGAGAATGTACCAGGGGAAACGGCCCGTGCGGGGCCCGCGCGGCGGTTACGGACAGGTCAGGAACGGCACCCACGAGAAGAAATCGCACCACAGGGCGTTGGTCTCGACCCACCAGAGAAAGGCCGTAGTTCCACAAGCCAGCAACGCGCCGCCCACAACGCACCCCGTGAGCAGATAGCGCCAGGGCCGCGGGGCCGGGGTTTTGGCTGCGGGAGCGTCGTCGGCCGCGGCGTCGGTCGCGCGGGCCGCGGGCGCTTTGGGGGCCTCGGCCGACTCGTCCACCGCGGGGGGCGGTGCGGCCGACGGCGGCGCGCTCTCGGCCTGCGCGGGGGCTACCACGTCGGCCGCGGCTTCGGCCTCGGCCGCGGCGGGTGGCTCATCCTCGGCGGACGCGGCCACGGCCTCGTCAATCCACGACCCGGCCACATCGTCGCCGTCCCAGATGTGGGCCTCGTCCAGTTCCGCGGCTTCTTCTGCGGCGGCCTCGGCCAGTTCCTGCGCGGCTTCGGGCGGCACCTCGGCCGAAGGGGCTTCCCCCGGCCCCAGCACCTGATAGTGCAAACGCACGTTGGGCCCCAGGCCAATGACATCGCCCGGTTTCAGGGCCACCGGTTCGTGAGGCGGCAGGCGACGGCCGTTGACCCAGGTGCCGTTGGTGGACGACAAGTCCTCGACCCAAAAGGTGTCACCTTGCCACACCAGCCGCGCGTGGGTGCGCGAGACCTCGGGATGGATGATGACCACATCGCAGCGCGAACTCCGGCCTACCCGCAGTTCGCCGCCCTCCAACACATACACGCGCATCGCCCCGCCTGGCGCGTCTTGCCAGACCAGTTGATGCTCCAAAACAGCCATGTGACACCTCCCTCCAAGGCCGGGGGCTACTTCGGCCGCGGGCCCAAGATGGCACTGCCCACGCGCACGAAAGTGGCCCCCTCCTCGATGGCCACCTCGAAGTCGTGGCTCATGCCCATTGACAGGTGCGTCCACGGAAGACGGGGAAAACGCCGGGCAAAAACATCACGCAAGCGGCGCAAGCGCCGGAAGAAAGGACGCACCTCGTTGGGGTCCTCGCGCCAGGGAGGGACCGTCATCAAACCCTGCACCTGGAGATGCGGCAATTCCAGCAGCGGCGCGATGGCGTCGGCCAGGGCCGGCCACTGCCGCTCGTCCCAGGCGGGCCAGCCGTGCTTTTGCGCCTCACCACCGACGTTGAACTCCAACAGCACGGGCAGGCGGCGCCCGGCCTGGGCCAGCAAACGCTCCAGTCGGTAGGCGATTTCGGGGCGGTCTACGGAATGCATCATGTGGAAGTGCTGCACCACCAGTTTGGCCTTGCGGCGTTGCAGATGACCAATCATGTGCCACCGCACAGGCGGCTCGGCAGCCAGGGCCTGCATTTTGGGCAACGCCTGCTCAGGATAATTCTCGCCCAGGTCGCGCGCGCCGGCCTCAACAACGGCCCGAATGCGTTCGATGGGTTGGGCTTTGACCACCACGACCAGATGCACCTCATCGGGCGAGCGCCCGGCTCGGCGAGCAGCCTGGGCAATGCGCTCCAAAACAGCCTCATAGCGCCGCGCAATCTGCGAGGCAGTGAGGGATGTCGTCATTCAAACAATAACCTCGCCCATTATCTGCCTCAAAGTATAGCATAAACGCCGCAAAAAAGGGAGCCCAACGCCGGAATGGGCGCGCCAAGGCGCCGGTCATTCCCGCGGGGTTCACTGCAAGGCCGCGATGATAGATGCAGCCATGTCGTAACGCCGAAAAGGTGGCATGATGTAGAGCCCGGAGGCCCAGGGGCGAATGCGCTGCGCCAATTCAATGGCTATACGCACTCCCTCGGCCCGTCCTTCCGCTCCGGCCCGCTCCATCCGCCACAGCAGCGTCTCGGGCAGGCGAATCCCCGGCACTTCGTGGTGCAAGAAGCGCGCGTGCCGCAGGTTGTACAACGGCAGCAAACCCACCAGCACGGGCACGGTCAACGGCCCATAGCGGGCCTCATAGCCGGCCAAAAAGGCCCGGGCCGCGTCGGGATCGTACACCGGTTGGGTGAGGAAGAAATCGGCCCCGGCCCGAATCTTGCGCCGCATCACCCGCCATTCCCGCTCCGGGTCCGCGGGGGTCAGGTTCAAGGCAGCCCCGACGAAAAAGTGGGTCGGTTCCCCCAGCGAATTGCCCGCGTAATCGGTGCCCTGGTTGAAGTTGCGCTTCACCAGTTTGATGAGGCCCGAAGGCACCACATCGTAATGGTCCATGGCCTCAGGATAGTCCCCAATGGCCGTGGGGTCGCCCAAGACCACGAACAAGTTGCGAATGCCCAGCGCGTGCGCGGCCAGCAGGTCGCCCTGCACCCGCAGTAAGTTGCGCCCCCGGGTGGGAAAATGCAGCGTGGTCTCGATGCCCACCTCGTCTTCGATGCGCTGGCACACGGCCCACGGGCTCATACGCATCCGGGCCAGGGGGCTGTCGGTGATGTCCACCACATCCGCGCCGGCCTGCGCCACCAGGCGGGCCCCGGCCAACACTTTGCGCAGGTTGACCCCCCGCGGGGGCGAGATTTCCACTGCAAAGACGAAGCGCCCCTGGGCCAGGCGTTGGGCCAGCCGCGAGGGCGGCGCGTCCGCGGCCGCGGCTTCGCCGGTGGCCTCGCCGGTCGCCTCCCCCGCGCGTGCCTGACGGGCTACGGCCTCGCGCGGCGAGGCCGCCGGGCCCAGCACCTGCACCCGCACATCCTCGGGCTGCAGGTCCGCGGGCAAATGCTCCAGCGTCACCCGCATGGCATGAATGTGGGCCTCGGTGGTGCCGCAGCAGCCGCCCACGAAGCGCGCGCCGGCGCGGGCATACGCGGCCGCGTATTCCGCGAAGTACGCGGGCCCGGCCGGATACAGCACCCGCCCGGTGGACACCTGCTCGGGCCAGCCGGCGTTGGGCTTGACCCACAGCACGGCCTCGGGCACGGCCTGCCGCATGGCCCGCAGCACTCGCAACAATTGCGCGGGACCGCCCGAGCAGTTCGCACCGATGACATCCGCGCCCCACTCGCGCAGGGCACGCGCCACCTGGGCCGGTGTATCGCCCAACAAGGTGCGGTCGTCGCGGGTGAAGGTCACGCTGACCACCACAGGCAGGTCGGGGTTGACCTCGCGCGCGGCCAGCAGGGCCTCGCGGGCCTCGTGCAAATCGGTCATGGTTTCGATGACGAACAAATCCACACCCGCCGCGTTCAGCGCCTGGATTTGCTCCCGGAAGGCCGCGCGGGCCTCGTGGGGCTGCACCAGGCCAAAGGGCGCCAGGGGAACGCCCAGCGGGCCCACATCACCGGCCACCAGCACCTCACGGCCGCTCTCGGCCACGGCCTGACGGGCCAGGGCGACCGCAGCCCGGTTGATGGCCGCCACCCGGTCCTCCAGCCCGTGCTCGGCCAAGCGATAGCGGTTGGCGCCAAAGGTGTTGGTGAGCAAAATTTGCGCGCCCGCGGCCACATACCGCCGATGGATGTCCAGAATCAACTCGGGGCGTTCCAGGCTAAGTGCGTCGAAACACACCTCGAACGACACCCCGCGCGCGTGAATCATGGTGCCCATGGCACCATCCAGCAGCACAGGGCGTTTTTGGCGCAGCAAGGCCTCCCAGCGGGCGCGCGCGTCGGTCGCGGGCATGCGCGCCTCCTAAGGCAGGAAACGCTTGGTGCGGGCCAGACGCTGCTGCAGCCGGTCCAAATCGGCTTCCACCATCATGCGGATGAGTTCCTCGAAAGAGACCCGCGGCTGCCAGCCCAGTTTGGCCCGCGCTTTGGAGGGGTCGGCCAGGAGAATGTTCACTTCCGCCGGCCGGAAGAATTTCGGGTCCACCACGACAAAATCCCGGTAATCCAGGCCCACATGCGAAAAGGCGACTTCGCACAGTTCCCGCACCGAATGGGCCTCGCCCGTGCCGATGACGAAGTCCTCGGGCTCATCTTGCTGCAACATGAGCCACATCGCCCGCACATAGTCGCCGGTATAGCCCCAGTCGCGCTTGGCGTCCAGGTTCCCCAGGCGCAACTCGTTGGCCAGCCCCAGTTTGATGCGGGCCACGCCGTGGGTGACCTTGCGGGTGACGAAGTGCAGCCCCCGCCGCGGGCTTTCGTGGTTGAACAGAATGCCCGACACCGCGAACAGGCCGTATGATTCGCGATAGTTCACCGTAATCCAATGGCCATAGACCTTGCTCACGCCATACGGGCTGCGCGGATGGAAGGGGGTTTGCTCGTTCTGGGGCATTTCGCGCACCTGGCCGAACATCTCGCTGGTGGAGGCCTGATAAAAGCGGGCCGTGGGGTGCACCCGACGAATGGCTTCCAGCAAGCGGGTGACGCCCACCGCGTTGACATCGGTGGTGAGCAAGGGCTGCTCCCATGAGGCAGGGACGAAACTCTGCGCGGCCAGGTTGTATACCTCGTCAGGCCGGTACTTCTCCACCACGGCCATGAGCGAGGGCAGGTCGGTCAGGTCGCCCTGCGCCAACTCGATTTTGTCCAGCAAGTGCTCAATGCGCGAGTAATTGGGATTGCTGGAGCGGCGCACCAGGCCGACAACCTGATAGCCTTGCTCGAGCAAAAATTCGGCCAGATACGAGCCATCTTGTCCGGTAATGCCGGTAATCAAGGCTAAAGGCATGGAACGCTCCTTTTTGGCGTAGTGTGACTGGAGGGTGCAAGCCTCGCCCGGTGCCGCGGTCGGCCGGGCGTCGCGCGCGGTCGGCCGCGCGCCGGGCACCGGGGACGAGGCGCATTATAACCGCTTTCCGGCGCGGGTCAAGCGCCCTCCGCGCCCAGGTGGATGCCCGCGGGCGCGGCTTGAGACCCGCCTGCGAGCACCCCCGGCCCAATTTGGTTATGCCCGTCATGTCGCAGAATGGTACAATGAAAACGACGCCGTTCACGGCGCGCGCAATTCTGTGTACGGGGTGTGGGTCGTCCAATGTTCGAGATTTTCAGTCCTTTTCCCGGGCGTCTGTTTGCCAGCGCCATGCCCTTTGGCCCTCACGATTTGGACCACTCACTGTGGGACCACTATCAGGCCGAGGGGGTG
>WGAK01000298.1 GCA_015494815.1 Anaerolineales bacterium
CCCCTCCACCGCGGCGACCCGCGCGAAGGCTCGCAGGCCGACGGTGCGCAGCGCCCAGCGCCAGAAGCGACGCTGTCGGTGCCAGCGCCGCGGGTCTTCGGCCGGGGGGATGGCGATGTCCGCGCAGGGCTCCGAAGTCGGGGTGGTCATGGACTACCTCCCAGGCCGCACGAACGCGGGGCTCGCCGGCGCTTCTATTCTACCAGCCACCCGCCCCCGGGCCTGTGCTATACTACCCCGGCTGCGCGGGCGCACCCGCGCCCATCCCCCCCCGGAGGTAGTCGCATGACCTTCCTCACCCAACCCGAAGACTTGCAAGACCTCACCCTGTTGGGCCGTCGCGCCCAGCCCAGCAAGAAACTGGAAGCCTTCCCCAACCGGGCGCCGGGCCGCTATTACCTGGTCACCATGGTCACCGACGAATTCACCTGCCTGTGCCCGGTCACAGGGCAGCCCGACTTCGCCACCATCAAAGTGGAGTATGTGCCGGACCAGAAAATCCTGGAGTCCAAGTCCTTCAAACTCTACATCTGGTCGTACCGCAACGAAGGCGTCTTCCACGAGCATGTGGTCAATCAGATTTTGGAAGATATCGTGGCCGTGCTGGACCCCCACTACATCAAGGTGACGGGCGCGTTCAACATCCGCGGCGGCATTGCCATCACCGTAGAGGCCGAGCATGTGAAGACGCCCGAGGCCAAAGCCGCGGTGCGCGACTGCCGTTAGCATAAGGCCGCGCAGCCGCGCGCCTGCGCCCTCCTCAGCCCGTCGCGCGCGCCACCCCGGCCATGAGCAGGCCCAGGCGCTGCGGGTCGGCCTCGGCCGCGGGCAACACATCCATGATGCGGCCCTCGTAGATGACCGCAATGCGGTCGGCCAATGCCAGAATTTCGTCCAGGTCCTCGGAAATGAGCAACACCGCCGCGCCCGCGGCGCGCTGCTGCAACAATTGCGCGTGCACATACTCCGTCGCGCCGATGTCCAGCCCTCGGGTGGGCTGCGCCGCGACGATGACCTGGGGGGCGCGCGCCAGTTCCCGGGCCAGCACCACCTTTTGGATGTTGCCCCCCGAGAGATGCTGAACCGGGGTTTCGGGCCCGGGCGTCTTGATTTGATAGGCGCGAATCAGGGCCTGACTGTGGGCCAGAATGGCCTGCGGCTGCAAAATGCCCCGCCGGGCAAAGGGCGGCTTGAAGTGGTCCCGCAGGATGAAGTTTTCGGCCACGCTGAAGGGCAAGATGACGCCGTCGCGCATCCGCTCTTCGGGGATGTACGCCAGGCCCAGGTCTGCGCGCGCATCCGCGGGCCAGGCGGTCACATCGCGCCCCAACAGCCGCACCCGGCCCTGGGTGGGCGGCCGCAGCCCCGCGATGACCTCGGCCAGTTCCCGCTGGCCGTTGCCCGAGACCCCGGCCAGGCCCACAATCTCGCCCCCGCGCACCGCCAGGCTGACGCCCACCAGCGCGGGCGTGCCCCGGTCGCTCCGCGCGTGCACATCCTCCACGGCCAGGCGCACCGGCCCCGGCGTGACGGGCGCCTTCTCAGGCCGAAAGGTGACCTCGCGGCCCACCATCCAGCGAGCCAGTTCGGCCTTGTTCGTGGCCGCGGCGCGCACGGTGCCCACCTTGCGGCCGTCGCGCAGCACGGTGATGCGGTCGCTGATGCTCAGCACCTCGTGCAACTTGTGCGAGATGAACACCACGCTGTGCCCCCGGCCCACCATCTGCCGAATCACCCGAAACAGGTCTTCGACCTCCTGGGGGGTGAGCACCGCGGTGGGCTCGTCGAGGATGAGTAACGACGCTCCCCGATAGAGCACTTTGAGGATTTCCACCCGCTGCTGCTGGCCCACCGAGAGTTGCCAGACTCGCGCGTGGGGGTCCACCGGCAGGCCGTACTGCTCGCCCAAGGCCCGCAGCCGGGCCGCGACCCGTTCCAGGTCGGTGACGAAGCCGCGGCTGGAAGGCAGCCCCAAGGCCACATTCTCGGCCACGGTGAGGGTTTCCACCAGCATGAAGTGCTGGTGCACCATGCCGATGCCGCAACGGATGGCGTCCAGGGGCGAGGCAAAGGTCACCGGCCGGCCGTTGACCTGAATCTCCCCCTCATCGGGCTGGTACAGGCCGTAGAGGATTTTCATCAGGGTGGACTTGCCCGCGCCGTTCTCGCCCAACAGCGCGTGCACTTCGCCCTGGTGCACATCGAAGTCCACATGGTCGTTGGCCACCACGCCCGGAAAGCGCTTGACGATGCCGCGCATCACCACCGACTGCACTTTGGGCGTTGCCGAGAAGGGTGTCGCCATGAGACCCTCCGGCGAAGCAGCGAGGGGAACGGCCGGCGGGCCGGGGTCCACGCGACGCCCCGACCCGCCCGGCAGCGCGCCCGCGGGCTATTCGCCGCCCACGGGAATCTGGATGTCGCCGTTCACGATGCCCTGGATGGTGGCCTCGGCCGCGTCCTTGACCTCCGCGGGCAGGTCGAACTGCGGATTGTATTGGATGGTCAGCCCGCCGTTGGCCAGGGTCAGGGAGTAAGCCTCGCCCCCACGCACGCCGTTCTGGATGTTCTCGACCATGGGCTTGAGCGCCACGGTCCAGTCATAGACCTGGTTGGCCACCACGATGTCGGGCGCCAGGGAGGACTGGTCGGCCTGGGTGCCGAACCACAGCACGCCGTGGTCTTTGGCCACGCCGACCGCGCCGACCACCATCTGCGCGGTGCCGGTCAGCACATCCGCGCCGGCCTCGATATGGGTCTTGGCCGCTTCGGCCGCCAGAGCCACATCCGAGAACGAGCCGATGTAGTTGACATTGACCTGCGCGTTGGGGTTGGTGGCCATCACGCCGGCCTTGAAGCCGTCAATGTACAGTTTGGCATCGCCCGTTTCGATGGGCCCCACCACGCCGATGACGCCGCTCTGGCTCAGCATCGCGGCCATCACGCCGTTGACATAGCCGCCCTGCTCGGAGCGGGCTTCGTAGGCAAAGACATTGTCAATGCCTTGCTCCGCGAAGGTATCCACCGTGGTGCCCCAGGCGAAACTGGTGTTGGGGAAGTCGGGCGCAATCTCCTGCAGTGAACTGCCGTATTGCGAACCGTGGGCGATGATGAGGTCATAGCCCTGCGACGCGTAATCGCGGATGGCCGCGGCCGCGTCGTCCACCACATACATGTTCTCCGAATACACGAACTCCAGTTTGTCGGGGCCGCCCATCTCTTGCTGCAATTTGACCAGCGCCTCATACATGCTCTGGCTGAACGCCATGTCGTTGATGGCGCTGGGCATCACCACCGCGATGCGGAAGGGCCTGGCCTCTTCGGGGGCCTGGGTCTCGGCTTGCTGCGTTCCGCCGCAGGCCACCAGACCCGCGACCAACAGCACGGCAAGGAAGAAAAGTAGGGCGCGGCGCATACGAACCTCCTGGGTGGGGAAAAGGCGGACACGACCAACAACGACCGAACAAAGCCCCGCGTCACTCGCGCTCGAAGGGCCGGGCCAACGCGGCCGGAGGCCGGGCCCGCTGCACCACGATGACCAGCACCACGATGGTCAGCACATAGGGCGCCATGACCGCGAAGTCCGCGGGGATGGGCAGGCCCAGCACCTGCACCCACAATTGCAACGCGTTGACCAGGCTGAACAGCAGCGCGCCCAGCAGCACCCCCACCGGCCGCCAGCCGCCGAAATACACCAGCGCCACCGCGATGAAGCCCAGGCCGCTGGTCATGTTCTGCTGGAAGATTTTGAGCAGGCCCACCGACAGCGACGCGCCCCCTATCGCGGACAGCACGCCGCCCAAAGTCACCGTCGCATACCGCACGCGGGCCACGCTCACGCCCAACGAGTCGGCCGCATGGGGATTTTCGCCCGCGGCCTTAATCATCAGGCCCCAGGGCGTCTTGTTCAACACGAACCAGGCCAGGGGCACCAGCGCGTATGCGCCATACACCATCCAGTTGTGCCGAAAGAGCAATTCCCCCAACACCGGCAGGTCGCTCAACCCCGGGATGACCGCGTCGGGCACGCCCCGCACCGAATCCACGGTCCCCAGCAGTTTCTGGAACAGCAAATCGCTCAGGCCCAGGCCGAAGAGGTAGAAGCCGATGCCGCTGATGCCTTGCTCGGCCTGCAGGTTGACCGACACGAAGGCCATGGCCAGACCCATGAGCAGGCCCACCAGGGCCGCGGCCAGCAGGCCCCCCAGCACGTTCCCCGTGCGGTAGGTGACATAGAAGGCCGCGAACGCGCCCAGCAGCATCTGCCCCTCGACGCCCAGGTTGAGCACGCCGCTGCGCTGCCCCAAGGTCTCGCCGATGCCCGCGTACAGGTAAGGGGTGGCCAGGCGAATGCCCGATGCCAGCACGCCCAGGAGAATGTGGCCCCAGTCGCCCATGCGTCAATCCTCGGGGGAAGATGGCGCCACGGCCGTGGCCGCGGACGCGGCGGTTTGCTGCAACAGGCGACGCTTGCGCGCCCGGCGGCGGAAGTACTCGCTGCTGACCACGAAGACCACCACCAGGCCGTTGAGCGCGGTCACCAGCGCGGAGGGCACCTGCACGGCCCGCTGCATCGCGTTGGCGCCCACCAGCAGCGCGCCGAAGAGCACCGCCGCGGGGATGGTGCCCAGCGGGTGCAACTGGCCCAGCAGCGCGGCCACGATGCCGTTGAAGCCCGCGCCGCCCGTGAAGCCCGTGGCCGAGCCGTCGGTAATCATGCGGTAGTTGACCCCATAGACCTGCACCATACCGGCCAGGCCCGCGAACGCGCCGCTGAGCACCAGGGCCAGCACGGTGTAACGCTTGACCGGAATGCCCGCGTAACGGGCCGCGTGGGGGTTGTGGCCCACGGCCCGAATGCGATAGCCCCAGCCGGTGCGCCACAGCAAGAAGTACACCACCACCGCCAGCACCACGGCCAGCAGCGCGCCCAGGTGCAGGCGGGTGGGCACCCAGCGGGGCAGGCGATAGGCCGCGGCCAACGCGGCCGTCTGGGGAATTTGGGAGGCGCGCTGGGCCTGCACCGGGTCAATCATCGGCCCGCGGAGCAGGTAGTTCATCAACTGCACCGCGATGGCGTTCATCATGATGGTGCTCAGGATTTCGTTGACATTGTAGTAGGCTTTGAGCACGCCGGGAATGCCGCCCCACACCGCGCCGCCCATCATGGCCACCAGCATGGCCAGGGGAATCATCACCCAGCCCGGCCAATGGGGGAAGGCCAGCCCCAGGGCCGTGGCCAGTAGCGCGCCGACAATCATCTGCCCCTCGCCGCCGATGTTGATGACCTGGCCCCGGAAGGCAATGCAGATGCCCAGCCCCACCAGCAGCAAGGGCGTGGCCTTGACCAAGGTCTCGGCCAAGGCATTGCGGCTGCCGAACGCGCCCTTGACCAGCGCGGCGTAGGCCTGCAGCGGCGACGCGCCCAAGGCGGCCAACACCCCCGCGGCCATGAGAAAAGCCAGGCCCGCGGCCGCGAGGGGGTACAGCATGTCTCGGCCACGCTGTTGCCAACGGGTGCTCATGGCGGCCTCCCAGGTGGGTTGCCTTCATCATAACAGAAAATCCGCGGCCCGGTGTCCTCTTTTTCGCCCAAAACAACGGCGGGGCCCCTCAAGGAGACAGCAACTTCAGCAGCAGCAAGGCCACCTCCAGCACGGGCTTGCCGACCTCGCCCACGGTCTGCGCGGCCTCCCGCAGGTCGTCCAGGCTGACCTGCCACCATTTGCGGCGGGGTTTGGGCTTTTGCAGTTCCTTGGTCAACTGCTGCAGGTCCTCCAGGACCTCGTCGCGGCGCTCCGCGTCCAGGTGGGGCAGCATGGCCTGCACCGCTTGCGTCAGTTGCGCCAGGGCCCGGGCCACCTCCGGCCCCAGCGCGGGGTGCACCTGGATGCGCTGTTCGATGCGGTTGCCGTCCCCCAGGTTGATGACGCTTTGCGTGACATCGCGGAAGTGCAGGTGGTAGATGTGCTCGATGCGTCGGGCCTCGTCGGGGAAGCGCCGCTTGAGTTCCTCCAGCCGCTCCTGGGGGCGCACGAAGCCGTCCAGCACCTCCCGCACCCG